>NZ_JAOQJT010000012.1:0-84511 GCF_025567285.1 Coprococcus aceti | reverse complement strand
CTTACCTTTGCGATCTTGGAATTGCTACTCTTCCAGATAACCTTCTTATTGCTGGTTGTGTTAGGACCTACTGTCGCCTTTATCACTGCCGACCTGCCCTTCTTGATCGTCAGCGCAGATTTGTTCACCTTGACTCTTGTGGCCGGCTGTCCGACTGTGACCTTCACCACCTTCTTGATCTTCGCATTTGACTTGAGATAGATCGTGATATTTGCACTACCCTTTTTCACTGCTTTTATCTTACCTGTAGAAGATACTGTCACGATCTTTTTATTGCTTGTTGAGAATTTCAGATTGCCTGAAGTCGTATTTGTCTTCAGTGTAAATGTTTTCCCCGCCTTGAGTGTAAGAGTATTACTTGGAAGATTCTTCACCGTGATACTCTTGACGGTTGATGTGGCCGCCGCATTTGCCGGAATGCTGACACCTGTAAATGTCAATGCAAATGCAAGGATCACCGCAATGACCGCCATAAACCTGTTCCCTTTTTTCATAAATTTCCTCCTTTTTTATGTAACATTACCTTTTAATACACCATATCATATATTATAAATTATATATTATGCTTGTCAATCTCGCACATGCTATTGAGCATTATTCATACCCACATAAAAAGACGTACGGGTATCCTCTTAATTCCAGGATACTCTGTGGTTATATATACCATACTGCTGTTTCGTGTAACATTAATATAGTAGACTTTTCCTGCTTCACAGTTATATGACATATAGAAATCGTGGTCATTTCCTGTGCTGATATGCTCCTGCTTGTCATCATCATTAATTGTAAGCACTTCTCCATCTGCATCATAAAGATGTCCATATGGATTATTATCCGATCCAGAACTTGAATAGATATAGTATGCTGCCGTCATCTTTGGAACAAATCTATAGTATGTTCCCACTGATGCATTTATAGAGGTTCTATCACCAATCTCCTCATAGTCTGTCTTAATATCTGCTACAACATATGAAGTCTTGCGGTTTATCGTTGCGGTTATAGTTCCGGCTAAAGCAACCCCGCGACCTGTAAGTCTGTAAGTACCAGGCGCCAGATAAACGTATGCACCAGCTCCAACGCTGTTGCCATCCTCGTCATACCATGTGCCGATATTCTCTATATTATATCCGTTATTTTTTGATCTAACGGATATCTTTTTTACATCCGACGAATAATTTCTTCCCGAAATGTTTCCGGTAAACCGCTGTGAATATATGTATGTTGTGTCCGAACCCGAATATATCGCTATATCATATGTCCCAGGAACAATATCTACAGAATACGATCCATCTCTTTTTACATCAGAATAACAGTAATATGTATACTCTGTGGATTTGTCCCTATTCGTAAATATAATATATGCATTTGACAATACTTCTCCTGCCACATCCCTGATATATCCCGATACTGTAATTCCCTGTGCAACATTTATCACACAGTCTACAGTTGTGCTGACTCCGGCATTATCGGAATCCGTTATCCTGACTTTTATATTATAAGTACCAGCCTTATTGATGTAACCCTCCAATTTACCATTACTATAAATATCAAGACCATAAGTATTGCCAACTATATCATAGATATAATTTCCTGAGCCACCAGCTACAGAATTTATATCAGCAGCTACATGCACAGCCGCTCCACTTTCACCACGAGTGCGATAATACCTTGGGCTGTAATAAGCTGATATCACGGAGCTGTTGTATACACACCATGTTACGATAGTTGTCATTGTATTACCATACTCATCAACTGCTGTAATTGTCGTGACTGATGTGCCAGACTTGGTTATTTTCCCTGTGAAAGTAATACAGTTGGAACGCATTCCACCTATTGTATACCTCATTCCAGCCGGAACGTCCTTTACAGAAACCTTGAGGTAGCCACTGCCAGATAAATTAACGTCTGTATTCACATTCGCATTCTGCTCAATTGCTCTGGCTTCATAATATGTCTTATTATACTTTCCGTCAGAATAATATGTCTCCACCTTACCGGTTCCTGTTCCTGTAAGTCCACTTACGTACACACATATTCTGTCCGAAGATGAAAGCCTGTTCTCCTTGTTTAACCTGATCGTGTATTTTTTATTGTCTCCTGTAGACACACTTTCAATCGGAATGCTCTTGTTGTATATGCCGCCATTTAATGTGGTCTTTACTTTAACAGCAAAATTTGATGCTGTCAGCTTCTGTGCAGATGACAATGTAACATTTATTGTCTGCCTGTTATCCACCTGCGCCGAAGCAATCTTCACAGCATTTAGAACTGTCAGCTTATATTTTACTGTCTTTTTTGTTCCGTCTGTAGTTGTTGCTGTAATCACTGTGGTTCCAGCGCCAACAGCCACAACGAGTCCGGATGAACTTACCATAGCGACCTTATCATTCGAAGACTTCCAGGTACACTTTTTGTTTGTTGCATCTGCCGGTGCAATGACTGGGTTTAACTGTTCTGTTTTTCCCACATACATCTTACCGCTGCCCTTTTTGAACTTTATAGAAGTTACATACGCCTTGACTGATACCTTACAACTTGCCTTCTTGCCGGAACCATCTGCAGCTACTGCTGTGATGACTGCTGAACCGCCTCCGGCTGCTGTTATCCGTCCTCTGGAATTAACCTTAGCAACCTTTATATTGCTGCTCTTCCATACGACCTTCTTATTGCTTGCCTTGCTTGTTCCAACAGAAGCCTTTACCACAGCACTTTTTCCTTTTACCAGCGTCAGCTTGCTTTTAGTAAGCTTTACACTCGTGACAGGCTGTCCTGCAGTTACCGTAATAACCTTCTTTACCTTAGGATCAGCCTTCAGCGACATTGTAATCTTAGCTGTCCCATTTTTTACATTTCCTGCTTTGATCACTCCCGCAGTTGTCACGGTTGCTATCCTTCTGTTGCTGGTTACGAATTTCAGCTCTTTCGCCGCCACATTTGTCTTAAGAGCAAATGACTTTCCCGCCTTGAGCGTAAGTGTGCCGGCTGGCAGATTGCTCACAGTGATGCTCTTTACAACCGTGTTTTTTGCCGTAGCCGCCGTTGTAGCTGCCAGCGCAGTTCCCGGAACATTCATACCTGAAAATATCAGTGCAAATGCAAGAATGACCGCCACAGCCTTCATGATTTTTCTGTACCCTTTCATAACACTCCTCCTGATTTAATAAAAAATCCGCTATACTTCATAAAATCAGTATAGCGGACTTTATTTTATTAATCTACCATCAAATACTATCAATGAGTTTTTCGCTGTCATCACACATCCTGTATCCCACGCCCAGCTCATTGATGATAAAACTCTTCTTGCCCGGCTTCACTCCGAACTTCTTTCTTATATTCGCCATATTGACCTGAAGTCTCTTGGTGCTTCCCATGTCATTGTAGCCCCAGACCTCCTTGACTATAAAACTGTATGTAAGCATCTTGCCCGGATGTCTGGACAGAAGATCGACTATATTGTACTCAGTCTGAGTCAGCTTGATCTCCTCATCCCCTATGAACACTCGTCTGGCCTCATAGTCTATGAGCAGATCCCCAGTCTGGAATTTCCCTGTCGGCAGTTCACTGTCATGTGCCTGGTAAAGCACTGTGCGGAGTGCAGATCTGACCCTGGCAACCAGCTCCTCCGAACCAAATGGTTTTGTAACATAATCATTTGCACCCAGATTGAGAGCCTCCACCTTATCCTTCTCATCAGATCTCGCCGAGAGAACTATGACCGGCGTGAAATCCGTCTTCCTTATCTCTGTGAGGAACGATATACCATCCTTATCCGGGAGTCCGAGATCAAGTATAACTATGTCAGGCCTATGAGACGCATACATCATAAGTCCACTCCCGCAGGATGTGGCTATGATCGTCTGATAACCATTTGCCTGCATCAAGGTATCCAGCAGGTTGTTGATATTTTGTTCATCTTCTATTATCAAGACTTTGTATTTGTTATTGCTCATCCGTAACCTCCTCTATCTTCAGTGTAAACCTGAATACTGCACCGCCTTCCGCGGAATTGTATGCACTTATATCTCCTCCATGTGCTTTTATGATGGTCGCACATACCGACAGACCTATTCCGGCATTTCTTCTCGGCCTGCAGTCCGCGGACACCTCATCAGAGCTGTCCCCCAGAAGGCTTCCATCAAACAGGTGTTTCAACCTATCCTCCGGTATTCCATCGCCATCATCCTGTACCTCAAACACAACCCTGTCGCCATCGCATTTCACATTCAATGCCAGATTCTTCATTCCCTCTGCATGCTGTACTGCATTCTCAAGGATATTGATGATAACCTGCTCTATGAGAATTGCATCCATTGGTATGATGACCAGCTCATCGGGCAGATCGACTTCTACCTCCTGATCAGGATATCTCTTTGCAAATTTGATAAGCACCGAATCTATCAGCTCATCCAGGGCTATCGGGGTCTTTATGAGATTAATGTCTCCGTCCAGCCTCGTTACGGACAGCAGATTCTCAACCATACGATAAAGCCACTGGGAATCCTGTTGTATTCCCCTGAGCATCTTCTCCTTCTGCTCATCCGTAAATTCGCTGCCACTCTCTATAAGTGCCGAGCTGGCCCCGTAAATGGTGGTAAGCGGAGTTCGAAAATCATGCGACACTGCACGCAGCAGGTTCGCCCTCATTTTCTCCATCTCACTTTCTTTCTTGAGCATTTCCTGATGCTTTATCTTACTTGTAAAACCACAGGTGATAAACGCTATGGCTATCATGATTATCGCCGATGTGATATTTTCAGGTATCAGGAAATCTATCTTGAAATACGGAAATGTAAATGCAAAATTCACTATTATCACACTGACTACAGATGCCAGTATTCCATACACATATCCGTCAGTGAACACCGATATCAAAAATACCGAAAACACCATGACGGCCGGTATCAATATGTCTGTAGTAAATGTTGTCTTTATTATCAGACACAATCCAACCCCTATGGCTATCATCACCAGCATCAACAGCACATTTTTTATAATGTTCTTACATTTACACCCCTTATTTTTTTTGCTTTTTTGTATATTTATTTTTTTCATATGTATCAATCCCTTTTGGATTATTTTAAAGAAAGCGCCACCAGTACACCTTATGTCACAAACGACATAGATCTTACCAGCGGCGCCCGCTTTCACACATTCAAGTGAAGTATATCATGCCTATAGTTAAGATGCAGATAAAGAATATATCATAAGGAATCCACCCTTATGATATATTCTTCAACGCTTCCTCAAGGGTGTGCCATCCGAGGACCGCACACTTTACTCTGGCCGGCATGTGCGCTATATCCTTGAGCGCTGATGCCTCCTCAAGCTGGTCTATCTCCTCGTCTGTAGCCTCTCCCTGTATCATCTTCAGAAAGAGCTGCCCAAGCTTCAAGGCCTCCTCCTTGGTCTTTCCTATGATCATTCCAAGCATTATATCTGCCGACGCCTGGGATATAGCACATCCGTCTCCCACGAATGATCCATCCTCGATGACTCCGTTCTCAACCTTCAGTTTAAGCCAGATGTCATCACCACAGTTGGGATTTACACCCTCCAGCACAACATTTGCTGCAGGAAGATCATATTTGAATTCAGGTCTCATATTGTGCTCTGTAAGGATCTCATTATAAAAATTCCTGTTTTGAATATTATTCTGCATATCCCATTCTCCTTCTCACATTTGCGACACTCTCCACAAATGCATCTACCTCTTCATCTGTATTGTAGAACATAAAACTTGCCCTTGTCGTGTTGTACACGCCAAGGTGTACAAGCAGTGGCTGTGCGCAGTGATGTCCAGCCCTCACATCTATTCCATCCGCAGCCATGATCTCGCTGACATCATGCGGATGTACATTGTCTATGGTGAACGCCACTATTCCGGTGTGGTTCTCCGGCTTATCTGAACCGATGACATGCACATGAGGAAGCTTTGCAAGTCCCTCCATGGCACGGGTCGTGAGCTCCAGCTCTCTCTTTTCTATATAGTCAAATCCAACCTCTTTGATGTAGCCTATAGCAGCCGCAAGTCCCGCAGCTCCTGCCGCATTGACTGTACCAGCCTCAAACTTGTGAGGCAATTCCGCATATACCGCGCCATCCCTTGAAACTGAATCTATCATCTCTCCACCTGACATGAATGGAGGCATGGCGTCAAGCAACTCCTGTCTTCCGTATAACACTCCTATTCCCATAGGTCCCATCAGCTTGTGGCCTGAGAATGCAAAGAAATCAGCGCCAAGCTCATGCACATCTATAGCCATATGCGGTGTACTCTGTGCGCCATCGACAACGACAACCGCGCCAAAGCTGTGTGCTCTGTCAGCCATCTTTCTGACCGGATTCACACATCCGAGGACATTTGACACATGTCCGACAGCAAGCAGCTTTGTGTGCTCGTTGATTCCGGAATTGATGGTCTCGTCAGTCAGCGTTCCATCCTTCTCGCAGTCGAGATATCTGAGAGTTGCACCTGTGACTCTGGCTGCCATCTGCCATGGAAGCATGTTGCTGTGGTGCTCCATGATCGTAACTGCTATCTCGTCACCAGCCTTAAGGTTATTCAGCGCGTAGCTGTATGCCACAAGGTTAAGGCTCTCTGTGGTATTCCTGGTGAAGATTATCTCCTTCTCAGAGTCAGCGTGAATGAAGTCCCTGACTACCTTTCTGGCACTCTCATACTTCTCTGTCGCCTCAAGGCTGAGCGGATAGAATCCTCTGAGTGGATTCGCATTGCTCTTCTCATAGAACTCTCTCTCAGCGTCTATGACCACCTGTGGCTTCTGCGCTGTGGCCGCATTGTCTATATAAGCTGTGTCATTGTTTCTCAACAGAGGAAAATCCTCTCTATAATTCCTGTCTGTCATATTCCATTACCTCCGCAAGCTGCTTCTCCACCAGCTTCTCTGTGTTCTCGTCCTGGATCTTGCGGTAGAGGACCTCCATCTTGCCCTTGGTCATCATGTCCTCGGCTGTCTCCATATCGATTCCCCTTGACGCGAAGTAGAATAAAGTATCCTCGTCAAGCTCACCGATGGTCGCTCCATGTGATCCCTCCACATTTTCCTCTGCACAGAGGATAAGCGGTATAGTCTTGTTCACCACATCATCGCCGAGCAGCAGTACATTCTCAGTCTCAGCGCCCTTCGAATCCGATGAACCTGTCTTGAAATCTATCGAACCTCTGAATATCTTCTCCGCAGCATCCTTAAGTGTTCCATCCACCTGTATGTTGCAGTTGGTCTTCTTGCCTATATGGTTAACCACAAGGTTGATATCTATGACCTGCTTCTTCTGGCCAAGGTAACCTATATCCATGTTGGTTGAAGCACGCTTACCAATGAGCTCAGTTCTCACGCCGTTGTACAGATTGCCCTTGCCGATAAATATCTGAAGCACATCTAGCTGCCCATTCTCCGCACACTCACTTCCCACGTCGTTGAGTATGGTCGTGTTCTCACCCTGCATAAATATCTGTACAAGACGTATGTGTGCGTCCTTCTCTATATTAAAACGCGTACGGAATGCCAGGCTGCCGCCCTCCGCATTCTCGCCAAATGTCTCTATGACTGTCATGTCTGAACCTGCATCTGCCTGCACGTAAGCATAACCGCTGCTGCCATTTGCCCCGGTTCCATTTATCAGCACGTGCACTGTCTGACCTTTATTGGTCTCGTCCGCAACGAGTACACTTCCTGCTGCCTGCTGTGCGAAGAGTACGTCCGCATCTCTTCCTGCACCAGTCTCTATTCCATCGAAATCAGAAGCCTGCTTATCAGCTTCCTTGCCGCCATCTATCTTCACACTGCATCCCGCCATGTCCGGATTCCAGTTAAGTGCTGTGTCATTCATGCGAAGCCAGTACCATGTCTTTGCCGGGAGCTTGTTGATCTTCATCTCGTTATTGTTCTCCATGTCACCGCACCTCCTTAACCTATGCTGCCCTTCATCTCAAGACGGATGAGGTTGTTCATCTCAAGAGCATACTCAAGCGGCAGCTCCTTCGATACATTGTCTGCAAATCCACTGACGATACATGCTCTCGCGTCTTCCTCACTCATTCCTCTGGACATCAGGTAGAACACAGCCTCGTCACTGATGCTTCCTATCTGTGCCTCATGTCCCACATTTACCTTCTTGGTTCTGATATCCATGGCCGGTATGGTGTCCGAACGTGATATCGAATCAAGCATAAGTGACTGGCAGGAAACTGCTGCCTTGGAGTCCTCAGCCTCCTTTGTCACTACAACTGATGAACGGAATGTGCTTATACCCCCGTCCTTGGAGATAGACTTTGTGTTGATATATGAGCTTGTGTCAGGTGCCGCGTGAACTACCTTCGCTCCTGTGTCAAGGTTCTGTCCCTTACCGGCAAATGTAACTCCGGTGAACTCCATCCTGGCGCCCTTGCCCTTGAGCACGCTCATCGGGTAAAGGTATGACACATGTGATCCAAATGAACCCGATACCCACTCGATGGTTCCACCCTCTTCAACGCGGGCTCTCTTGGTGTTCAGGTTGTACATGTTCTTGGACCAGTTCTCTATGGTTGAATATCTGAGCTTTGCGTTCTTGCCGACAAACAACTCCACACAGCCTGCGTGAAGGTTCGCCACATTGTACTTCGGTGCCGAACATCCCTCTATAAAGTGGAGGTCTGCTCCCTCATCTACTATGATGAGTGTGTGCTCAAACTGACCCGCGCCCGCTGCGTTAAGTCTGAAGTATGACTGAAGTGGGATCTCAACCTTTACTCCAGGTGGCACATATACAAATGAACCACCTGACCACACAGCTCCGTGAAGTGCTGCAAATTTGTGATCATGAGGGGTGACAAGCTTCATGAAATGCTTCTGCACCATGTCTGCATACTCACCTGTGAGTGCACTCTCCATATCAGTGTACACAACTCCCATGTCCGCAACCTCCTGGCGGACATTGTGATATACGAGTTCTGAATCGTACTGTGCACCAACTCCCGCAAGGGATTTTCTCTCAGCCTGAGGGATTCCAAGTCTCTCAAATGTATCCTTGATATCCTCAGGAACTTCATCCCAGCTGCCCTTCATCTTGGTATTTGGTCTTACGTAAGTAACTATATTGTCAATATCCAGTCCCTCGATGGATGGGCCCCAGTCAGGCACCTGCATATTGTTGTATATCTGTAAAGACTCAAGTCTGAAATTCTGCATCCATGCCGGATCATGTTTCTCCTTTGAAAGCTGCTCAACTATCTCAGGTGTGAGACCAGCTTTAAGCTTATAGGCATCTTTGTCATCATACTTGAAGTCATATATATTTCTGTCTATGTCCTCTACATATGTCTTTTCCTTCATCTTCTATATCCTTTCATACTCTGCAAATCCAGACTCGTTGATCTTGTCCACAAGTGATGCGTCACCAGTCTCTATGATCTTGCCCTCAACCATGACATGTGTGTAGTCAACGGTGAGTGACTCAAGGATCTTGGTGCTGTGTGTGATGATAAGCAGACTTCCCTTGCAGTTCTTCTGGTATTCCTCGATACCTGCTGATACTGTACGGACTGCATCAACGTCAAGTCCTGAATCTGTCTCGTCAAGGATTGCCAGTGATGGCTTGAGCATCAGAAGCTGAAGTATCTCTGCCTTCTTCTTCTCACCACCTGAAAATCCCACATTCAGGTCTCTCTCCGCATAAGATGGATCCATCTGAAGGATCTCCATGGTTCTCTCAAGCTCCTTCTTGAAATCCCAGAGACGGATTCTCTTGCCGGTCTTCTGCTCAAGGGCATTTCTTATAAATGAGCTGAGTGTCACACCAGGCACCTCTAGAGGATTCTGGAATGAGAGGAATATTCCTGCCTTTGCACGCTCATTGACAGCCTCTTCTGTGATGTTCTTACCATCAAACCATATCTCGCCCTCTCTGACTGTATATCTAGGATTTCCCATAAGTGCATATCCAAGGGTTGACTTTCCGGTTCCATTAGGTCCCATAAGTACATGTGTCTCGCCCTTGCCGATCTCCAGGTTCACACCGTGAAGGATCTGTTTATCCTCAACATCAACATGTAAATTCTTAACTTCCAATAATTTTTTATCTGACATCAGTCTGCCTCCTTTTATACCAAGCCCGGCAATTGCTTTATCACTGCTATATCCGGCGATTCAATTGTCCCGCTTTAATTATCTTTTTGCTTGTATCAAATTACTCTGCTCATTCCACATTTCTGGCTATATCCGCCAGTGTCTTACCCTGGAAATAATCCTGTATCAACTCCGCCAGTCCCTGCCATATCGGCAAAGTGTAGCACTGTCCGGATCTGTCACAGGTCATTGCGCTGTTCTTCATGCATGCCACCGGGGCAAGTCCACCTTCCGTGAGTTCAAGTATCTCCCACAGTGTATATTCCTCAGGGGCTTTTTTGAGTCTGTAGCCGCCACCATGTCCACTGGCTGCCTCTATCAGATTTGCCTTGGACAGCATGCGCATTATACTCTCCAGATATTTCTGGGACAGTTCCTCTTTCTGAACTATTTCTTTTAACGGAATGAATCTGCCGTCGTGGTTTATGGCAAGGTCTGCCATGACCCTCAGGGCATATTCTCCCTTTGAAGAAATCACCATATCTGTAAATCCTCCTTACATATGAGTGTGAGCACATTCCAGCCGCAAATACACGGTCATTCCAGTCATCACCCTCATCCGCCATTTTTTGGCGTAATAAGTCAATATCTGACTCGCAAAAATAGGATATTCCCATTTACCTACTATGTCAATAGGTTAATACACAAAAAATAATAGAAGGTGCGGCAGCCTTCCATTATTTTTCATTATTTTGTCTATTTCAAGCATTTTATATAATTTATCCGTGCAGCAGTCTACTCATGATATGTTATTATCAGCCCATCTTTTCCCATATAATAGCTGCACAGCCCGCTTGCAGGTACGACGCTCACATCCGTGTCGAGCCATTCAGCCTTGATAAGATGCCCCAGCTTTTCTGCTCCCTCCTCATTCATACAGTGGCTTATGACCAGCTCTCCCCCTGCAAATCCCGTCTCCCGGAGAGTATCTATCAGCTTATCATATGTCTTCTTCATACCTCTGAATTTGTGTCTGAGTTCAATTCGTCCACCAGGTGATGCCACACCTATTGCGGATATATTGAATCTATGAGCCGCATAACCCACAAGCTTATTTAATCTGCCCGCCTTTATCAGGTTGTCCAGACTCCCCAAGGCAAACATCACCTGAGTCTCCTTCACTGCTTTGTCGGCAGCACTTACTATGGCATCAAATGAATCACCTTCATGAATACCTTCATATATTATATTTGTCAGCTGTTCCGGGAGCCCCCCGGCACCACATGTGTTTATCACCGCAATATTCCTGTCCGGATATTTCTCAAGCGCCATATGTCTTGCAGCTATGGCGCTGTTGTAACTTCCCGACAATGCAGCTGACAACGTAAATGCGATAACATTTTCCGCATCCCCCCACGCCTCAAGCCACGCATGGGGTGAAGGGCAGCTAGTTCTTCCGCCTGACCGGCAATTTGCAATATGTTCAAGCATCTTCTCTATATCTATACCCGGTTCGTCTATATAATCTGTGTTATCAACAGATATTACAAACGGAACCTCAGCATAATCTATATCTATATCTATTCCAGCCAGTCCATCCGATTCATCCGGCACAAGCAGACTGCAGCCGGAATCCGAAACCAGTTTCCATCCATGATCATTTCTTTTCATCTCAACAACACCTCCATGCACAATATGCATCACACAAGTATTATTAGATATTTTTTCTGTATTTATACATTTTAGACATTTTTTCTGGGAGTATAGATTTTAAAAAAAAGGTATGATCAAGCTGCACTCAACGCAACCTGATCATACCTTTTATTTATTATATAAATTATCAATTCTTAACCTTAACAACATCCTTCTTCCTGTACTTCTTCACCTCATACAGCTTCTCATCTGCCATAGTCATGGCATTCTGAAGACCTTTCTTGTTATATTCTACGATCTGACAGTTTCCAAGCGATACACTCACTTTATAAGGCTTATCACAGTGCTCATTGAACTTCTCAAATGAACTGTATACTTCCTCAGCAAATGCATCTGCAGCGTCAGAGTCCTTAAGGCCGAGTACAAGACAGCAATACTCGTCGCCGCCTATTCTGCCTACGATTCCATTATCGCCTACAGATTTGATCAGAATATCTCCTATGGTTTTAAGAGAGAAATCACCCTCATCATGTCCATATCTGTCATTGATGATCTTGAGACTGTTCATATCAGCGTAGAATACCGTAGCCGTCCTTTTCTGCTCCTCACATTCCTTGAGCAGCTGTAATGATCTGTCAAAGAAACCTCGTCTGTTCATGATTCCTGTAAGGGGATCCTGTTTTGACAGATTGTCAAGCATAATGTTGTTTTTTTGCAGGATCGCCATACTCTCCTCAAGGCGCTTCATGATCTCCTCGTTCGTCTTGAGCAGATTGATCATCTTGACAGCAGCTGAGACCTGGTTTCCAAGAAACTCCCCATTCACCAGAACTCCTTCCGTGAGATCACACAGAAGAACTCCATAGAGTATTTCGTTGGAATACAGCGGCAAGAGTACATATATTCCAGCTCCTTCCACACCGAGGCTCTCAAAATCATAAAGATTTGATGATGACACCTTCTGGTTCACAGTGATCACACTGCTGACCTTCTCTTTAAGATCCTTAGTCTTGAGATATAACTGGTCAGGCAGTTCAAATGGCTCACCGATCAGATGTATTATTGGCTCTTTATATAAGAATATAAATGCATTCTCTATGTCCAGCCAGTCCATGGTGCCAAGAATCTCTCCATAACTTCTGTCGTTGCCTCTGTCAAAGCTCAAGACCTTCTGGATAAATGTTTTCATCTTGAACTGAGTCTTATTCCGCTCTTCCCACTGCTCTGAGAGCATATGGTTCATTGAGAGATATCCCTCAATGACATTCTTACTACGTTTTCTTGATCCGCCTTTTTTACAAAATGAATCTCTTCTGATAAACTCAGTAGGAAGTATCTTACTCTCAACCTGCTTGCCATCAATGAGCCTGACCATAAGATTTACAGCCTCTGAGCCAAGTTTTCCCGCGTCTGCACGCACAGTCGAAAGCGTCGGATATATCTGTGTAGCCCACTCAATATCATCGTAACCCATGACTGATATATCTCTTCCCGGCAGAATGCCCCTCGCCTTAAGTTCTTCATAAAAACCAGATGCACAGGAATCATTCACACAGAACACTCCCTGCATGTCCGGATTCCTGTCCAGAATATCTCTGAAAACCTCTTTTGATTCCGATGTAAGATTGCCCTCCACATAAAGTCCCGGATCAAACTCTATTCCATGAGCCTCAAGCACCTCAATGTAGGTTCTCCTTCTCTCCTTTGCATCATAATTGGAGTCCGGACCGCCTATCATGCCTATTCTTGTATAACCAAGTTCCTCGATCATGTAATTGAGTCCTTCTCTTATGCCTGCTCCATTGTCATATCTGACACAAATCTGATCCGGCTCATCTGCAGCCACTATCACGCACGGCATCTTCAGATATCTTTTCATAAATTCGCTGATACGCTCCTTGGTTGCAAAGCAGCCAATACAACTCGATGCAACAATAACGCCGTCCAGATTCTCCTTTGTAGCATAGGAAAACAGTGTCTGATACTGATATTCATAATATATATCTGACGTTTCTGGGTATTCCCGGTCAAGAAACTTACCCGGAATAACAACTATATTGACATCAAGCGTCTTTGCCCTCTCTATAACCCCATGACAGAGCAACCTTGTAAAATCATCCGTGATTCCGCCTACCAGAACACCTATCGTCTTTCTCTTCATAACTATCCCCCTTGACATTCTCTTCCAAAGGCAGGATCTTACTTGCTGACTGTGGATGCTACGATCTCCATATTACCCTCAAACACTGGGTTGCTGTATCCGTTTGGCAGGATAAAGTGATCCCCCTTCTTTATAGTGTTTCCATCCACTGTTCCACTTCCCGCAACTACAGACATGATAAGGAATGGCTTGTCGCCCACATTCAGCTCTGCCTTTCCCTCAACATCCAGCTTGTATACTGTGTAATACTTACAGCTTATAAGCTCACAGAGTTCATTTGCCTTATCTGCCTTTACACTTATAACGCTGTCCTCAACCGGCTTTGCAGGAACTGTTATAACATCTATGCTCTGCTTTACGTGCAGATCTCTAGGCTTTCCATTGCTCAGTCTGTCATAATCATAAACTCTGTATGTGATGTCACTGTTCTGCTGTGTCTCGAGAAGTGTAATTCCTCCTTTGATCGCGTGTACTGTACCGGGATCTATCTGAATGAAATCCCCCTTCTTAACAGGGATCTCTCTGATAAATTCCTTCCATTTCTTACCTTCGATCATATCACATAATTCTTCCTTTGTCCTTGCATTATGACCGATTACAAGTGTTGAATCTTCCTTGCAGTCAAGAATATACCAGCACTCCATCTTGCCAAATGAACCATTCTCATGTTCTGCTGCGTATGCATCGTCCGGATGCACCTGAATACTCAGATCATCTTTTGCATCGATTATCTTTATAAGCAGTGGGAATCTGACACCGTCTATGCCGCCAAACAGCTCTCTGTGGCTGTCCCATAAGTCGGCAAGCGTCTGACCTGCAAACTCGCCATTTTTCACTGTACAGTTGCCATTCTCATGTGCCGCAACTCCCCAGCACTCGCCTATATCATCGCCCTCAACATCATATCCGTATTCTTCTCTGAGCTTTGTACCGCCCCAGATATTGTGCGTAAACACGGGATTTAAAAAAAGTATTTCCTTGTTCATTGTCATTTTCCTCCTTTTGACGTACGGCAATTGTGTGCATATCCGTACGGTGTACACATCCGACTTGTCTGGCTCGGAACGCTCCCGCTCGTTTCGCCCTGCAGCGGATACTAAGATGCCGCTAACGCGCCATCTAAGTACCGGCGGGCTCAAATGTCCGAACCATGACAATGTCGAATATGTACACCTGTTACTGATTACACCATTCCCCAATTGCCTGTTCTATATAAGACGTTGAAGGAATCATATTTTTACATTGACTATGACTTCTTCACTCGTCATTTCCATGATAATGTATGCCACTGTTATTTTATTGCATCTGTTGCCTTTTTCTATACATCAGAGTCCTTTTCCCGGCTTATTAGATCCAAAATCTGTCATATGATTGCCAAAGCTCTCAGAACCAAATTCAGCCCGGCTTACTGCCAGGCTGTCATAGTCTAAAAGTTTTGGCAATCACCTGCCATTACATTTCTTTTTAGAGGGGCCCCGAAGGCGGCGGGCACCGCCTTGGGAAATGAGAAAAAAATAATACAATTGCCGCGTATGAGTAGGGGCTCATAGCGATCTATAACTAACTATCTTCTACCGATCTCGGTATCAGAAGTTGTTACCACACTGTGTGACTTGATATAATCTACGATCTCATCAAGCTTTGTGAACGCAAGGCCAACATAGCTGTCAGCTGCACCGTAGTAAATGGCGATCTTTCCAGACTCGCTGTCGTGAATAGTAGCACATGGGAAGCATACATTAGGAACAAATCCACGCTCCTCGTACCACTCTTCCGGTGTGAGAAGGAAGTTCTCACACCGATACTTAACGATCGATGGGTTGTCGATATCAAGGATTGCTCCACCGATTGAGTATACATAACCGTTACATGTTCCCGCTACTCCATGGTAGAATAACAGCCATCCTTCAGAAGTCTCAATAGGGGCTGCACCGCCGCCAATCTTGAGTGACTCCCACCACTCGCTGCTCTTGCCCATGACATGTCTGTGCTTACCCCAGTAAACCATATCAGGACTCTCACTTACGAATATATCACCAAATGGTGTGTGTCCACTGTCACTTGGGCGTGACAGCATCACGAAATTACCGTTGATCTTTCTTGGGAAGAGAACTGCATTTCTGTTAAATGGAAGGAATGGGTTCTCGATTCTCACAAATGTCTTGAGATCCTTTGACTTTGCGATGCCTATCGCTGCACCATAGAAATCCTGGCACCAGATTGCATAATATGTATCCTCTACCTTTACAAGTCTTGGATCATATGCGTATATAGGCATGAACTCTTCACCGTTCTCATCAACAAACTTGATCTTCTCCTCGCTGATATTCCAGTGGATAGCATCCTCGCTCTCTCCGAGGTAGATGTATGGAATTCCATTCACCTGCTCGCCTCTGAATACTCCGACAAATTTTCCCTCAAATGGAACTACCGCACTGTTGAATATTCTTGCAACACCCTTTGCCGGGTTCCTTCCTATTATAGGATTCTCTGTATATCTCCAGATTGGAGCGTCATGATTGTCATTTGCCGGTCTGTCCTGCCATGGCACGTTTGGCACAGGCTCGCTGAACATTTTTACTTCTGACATAAGTACCTCTTTCTTCCGGCATCTTAGCCGGATTTTTTATTTTATTATCACGTTATATGGTATCTGCACAGGCAAAGGGCATACTAACCAACGTGCTGTTTCATCTGGCAGCCCATATATTATACTTTCTTACTTGTCTGTATTCTTAAGAAACTCCAGGTTCTTCCTGATAAGCTCACATCTCTGTGCTACGCACTCTACACTTCTTCCCGGATCAGATGGTGTGTTGAATACATAATCGATAAGTCTGTCAACTGTTGTTGTTGCAACATGCATTCTTGTATCGCTTGATGCGTAGTAGATGAACACTTCGTTGTTCTCGTTTACGATGGCGCCATTTGTGAATACAACGTTGGATACATCGCCGACTCTCTCCTCACCACGAGGTCCGATGAGCATTCCTGATGGCTCAGCGATAACCTTTGAAGGATCATTGAGGTCTGTTGCAAATGCGTAGAGTACATATCTAAGACCGGCAGCTGTGTTTCTCACACCATGTGCGATGTGGATCCAGCCCTTGTCTGTCTTTATAGGAGGTGCACCTGCACCGTTCTTTGCCTCTGTTATAGTGTGGTACTTACGAAGACTTGTCATCTTCTCCTCGTCTATAACCGCATGCTCTATATCATCACAGAGACCGAATCCTATTCCGCTGCCGCTTCCTGTCTCGATGAAATCATCCATTGGACGTGTATAGAATGCGTACTTGCCATCCACAAATTCAGGGTGAAGTACAACATTTCTCTGCTGTGGGGAACGAAGAGTCTTGAGGTTGTCAAGGCGCTCCCAGTGCTTTAAATCCTTTGTTCTCACGATACCTGCTGCTGCAACTGCTGCTGAGAGGTCATTTACAGTTGTATCCTTGCTCTCTGAACAGAACACACCGTAGATCCATCCATCCTCGTGCTGTGTCAGTCTCATATCATATACATTTGTCTCCTCCGGACATACATCGTCCAGAAGGATTGGATAATCCCAGAAACGGAATCCATCGATACCGTTGTCACTCTCAGCTACGCCGAAAAATGACTTTCTGTCATTTCCCTCTATTCTTGCGACAAGATAATACTTGCCGTTCAGGTAGATAGCGCCTGAGTTCATGACAGCATTAACTCCGAGACGCTCAATGAAGTATGGATTTGTCTCAGGGTTTAAGTCATATCTCCATGTGAGAGGTATCATCTCTCTTGTGAGTACAGGGTACTCATATCTGTCATAGATTCCATTATAGAAATCTGTCTTCTTATTCTTTCTCTCAAGAAGCTTGTTCAGTTTGTCAAGCTCTACATAATATTTCTCATTCATCATTTAGGCATTCTCCTTATAATTTGAAAGCAATTGAACGCTATCTACTTGCCGTCAGCGAGTCTGCTCATAATCTCAAGACACATTCTGCCGTTGTGGTATGGGCACTTCCATGGCTCAACTATAGGACGTCCGACTCTCGGTGTTCCATCTGCATTCAGATCCCAGAACCACTCTGATCCCGGTCTCTTGTCAATAAAGTATTCCTTTATGTACTCCCAGACTTTCTCGGCAGCCTCGTAATACTTCTTATCACCTGACTTTTGATAAGCATTTATAAATCCTACTATTGATTCTGCCTGAACCCACCATACTCTTACCGTGTATGGCACGCCCTTTTCACATTCTGTCAGAACTGAATGTCCATCGAAAGCAAGCTCATATATCTGCTCTGCAAGGATATCTGTTATCTTTGTGATCTTCTCTGTGTACTCTGCCTCTCCAAGCACCTCGGTCGCCCTGTCCAGAAGCCATGATGTCTCAATGTCATGTCCGTATGAGTACAGATCAATCAGAGAGTTATAATCCTTATCAAAGAACACTTCCTGTCTCTTAAGCTCCGGATTGTATACCTTATCAGCAAATACATCGAGCAGCCATTCCAGGCGCGCCTTTACCTTGGAATCCTTGGATACCTTATAAAGTTCTGTGTAAGCCTCAAGTGCATGGAGCAGTGTGTTCATTGTTCTCTCTGCGAGAACACCATTCTCAGAAAGCTTATCATTTGACTCCGGCTTGAACTCTCTTGTAAATGCCTCGAGATAGCCACCTTCGTCAGTACATTTCTCTTCTATTGTATGGAAAAGCTGCAGGGCCAGGTCCAAAGCTTCCGAATCACCGGAAGCTTCGTAATAGGCGGATAAGGCATATATACTAAATGCCTGATTGTAGGTGTGTTTTGTCGTATCTTTGGGTGAACCATCGTAATTCATGGACCAATATATTCCGCCATATTCCCTGTCTATACAATATTCTTTCAGAAATTCATATCCATGAGCAGCCTCATCTAGAAGCTTCGGGTCCTTGAGTGCCTTATACGCACTTGCGAAGAACCAGGTAATTCTACTGTTAAGAATACAACCCTTCTCAGCCTTTTTATCAAGGTTGAGGTCATAATCCATATACCCATAAAATCCGCCGTACTCATCATCCCCCAGGGCCTCCCAGAATGGGATGATAGCATCTATTAATTCTTTTTGAATTTCATTTCTCATATTCATGAACTCTCTTCTTCTAATAAATTATTAACCCTTTACAGCACCCTGTGTAATACCACTGTAGATCTGTTTCTGACAGCAGATGAATACTATAAGTGCCGGTATGATCGATATGATAACACCTGCACATATCAGGTTGTACTGGCTGCCCATAGGTCCTACGAACTTGTAAAGTGAGATAGCCATTGTCTTGATCTCCGGGCTTATGAGGTAAAGGTTTGCAGCGTAGTACTCGTTATAGATTACAACGCCTTTCAGTATACAAGCAGTAACGATAGCCGGCTTGAGAAGTGGAAGTATGATCTTCCAGTAGATGGTCCAGTATGATGCACCATCCACGATAGCTGACTCGTCAAGAGATACTGATATGTTCTCCATAAACTGTATAAAGATGTAGATCGAGATAACATCTGTACCACAGCTCATGATGATGTAACCATATAAGTGATCTATGAATCTCAGATCACCCATGATGTTGTAGACTGTAACCTGCATAGCAACTGCAGGGAGCAATGATGCCACAAGGAAAAGTGTTCTGATAAAGCCGTTTCCCGGGAACTTGAATCTGTTAAGCACATATGCAAGCTGTGTTCCTATTACAACTGACACGATAAGTACGCATACCATGACTATTACTGAGTTGAGGAATGCACGTCCCATGTTGGCAGTCGTGAATGCCTTTACAAAGTTGCTGAAGTTCAGAAAGCTTTCAGGAAGTTCCATTACTGAAGTAGCCTTATACTCATCTGTTGTCTTGAAGGCTGTTGTAACACATGATATAAGAGGTACAACCGCACACAGTGAGAAGAATATGAGTACAAAGTACTTGAGGAAACCTCTTACATAATATCCAACGGTTCGTTTTTCTTTTATTGGTGCTATGCCTGGCACATCTGTCTTTCCTCTTGCCATGTTACTTGCCCCCCTTCGCAGAAGCAGCCATCTGCTTCACGTATTTCTTGGTATCTCTCTCCTGTTTCTTGCGAAGCTTCTTTGCCTTATAACTCTCATCATCTGAGCTTGAATCCTTGAAGATGTACTCAAAGAACAGCTTCTGAAGCGCAGCACATATAAGTATGATAAGGAGAAGTACAACTGCCATTGCTGAAGCAAGACCGACCTTCTGGCTTGTATGTGCTATCTTGTTCATGATGATGAAGTAAGTACCTGTTCCGTTTGCACCTGTTGTGATAACGAAAGGCTGCTCGAAAGCACTGAGTGATCCTGTTATTGCTAAAATTACATTTAATGTAACGATTGTCTTGATACTTGGCAGTATGATATATCTAAACTGCTGGAATTTATTTGCACCATCAAGCTCTGCCGCCTCATAAAGTTCTGCATCTACCGACATGATAGCTCCAATGAAGAGAACCATCATCTGTCCAAGGTATCTCCAGACCGAGGTTGAAACCAGTGTCCAGTTGTTGACACTCTGGTCTTTGAGCCAGTATGGAAGGTTGTCTAAGCTAAATCCACACAACTGAAGGATTGAATCAAACACGAATCCTCTTGTGAAGAAGAATTTGAAAATGAAACCTACAGCGATACCACTGATAAGATAAGGGAAGAAAATAAATCCCTTGAAAAGGTTACCACCTTTTACTTTGAAACTCAGAAGAGTTGCAAGGAAAAGTGCAAGCACTAACTGTACAAGTGCTCCTACGATGTAATACAAACTGAGCTTTAATGCACCAAAACAGTCTTTTCTTGTGAACACATCGATATAATTTGCTAATCCTACGAATTCTCTCTTTTCTACAGGCGTCGTATATTTCATCTTGTAGAAACTAAATTTAACCATCTCTCCGAATGGTATATATGTAAATACTAATAGCAAAAGCAATGGGATAATTGCGAAGGCTGCGCATATTATAACCTGCTGCCCCTTCCTGCTTGACGCCCATTTACCAAAGCCGGATTGTTTTTTGTTAGCCATACTCATTCCACCGCCTTTTTTTAATAAACCGGGGCGGGCAATCCCACCCCGGTCTGTAGCTTATTCTTACTTGTTATAATAGAGTCTTTATTACTTCTCAGTAACTTCGATTCCTAATGACTCCTGAGCATCTGACCACTTCTGGTTCCACTCAGCCATGATATCGTCGAATGACATGTCGCCGTTTGCAGCATGCTCGATGATGGCCTGGATCTTGTCGTTACCACCATTGCTTACGTTAAGCTCTGACTCTGAGTTGAGCTGGTTGAGATAATCCTCCTCGCCCTCAAGAGCTGCCTCGTCTGCAACGAAGTCAACACCGTCGAATGAGATCTTTGACTCTGAACCAGGAACAAGTGCAAGTGAATCCTCGTTGTAAGCATATCCTGACTTCTCTGTCATCCACTTAACAAATACAAGAGCTGCCTGTTTCTCATCATCTGAAGCGTTTACGTTGATACCGTAGCAGTAATCTGCACCTGATGAAGCGTACTGCTTACCATTTACTGAGATAGGGAAAGGAATGTATCCTATATCGTCTGCGTTAGGTCCGCCTGCTTCCATCTGTGGGTATGCCCATGAACCAAGTACCATACATCCGATCTCGCCGTTGTTGATCATTCCTTTACATGACTCCCAATCTGTTGTTGAGTAATCATCCTCTGTAAGTCCCTGTGATACTGCATCGTAAAGAATCTTATATACTGCATAAGCATGTGTATCGTCGCCATAGTTCTTGAACGGATCCTTTGTATGGGCTAACTTCTGGTTCTTGTATGTAGCATCGCCTGTTGCTGTGATTGAGATATAATCATCCCAAGCTCCCATTGTCCAGCCTGCTGCATAGTTTGTGTAAAGTGGAATACAATCCGGATTCTTATCCTTGATTGCCTTGAGTGCCGCGATGAACTCCTCTGGTGTCTTAGGTACGTCTGTTACACCTGCATCAGCAAATACCTTCTTGTTGTATACGATACCCTGTGTTGTAGCTGCAAGAGGTACACCATATACCTGACCCTGATACAGCCATCTGTTTGAGTAATTTACAAGACTGCTCATTGTATCATAATCGCCAAATGACATGAAATATGTTGAAAGGTCTGCCATGTCAACTGCCGGGATACACATTACTGTCTCGTAGTTTCCTGACTGAAGATGTGTAAGAGCATCTTCTGCATAGTTTGTATCTGTGATAACATCAACCTTGATGTTTGGATACTCCTTGTTGAAGTCCTCAAGATACTGCTTCCAGTTCTTTCCGCCGTAGTCATCTGAGTCCATATCAGTTCTGTTGTTGTAGAACTTGATCTCCGCTGAAAGATCTGTGAAGTCTGTTCCTAACTGGATGTCTGCATATGACTTGATTCCCTCAGCATCAGCTGTTGTGTCATCTGCTGAATCACTTCCTGCTGCCTCTGTGGCAGCCTTTGTTGCCTCTGTTGTGTCCTTGTTATCGCTGTCTGAGCCTCCACAACCTGCAAGTGATGCTGCCATAAGACCAGCCATTGCGATACATGCAATACGCTTTGATTTCATAGTTTTGTCCTCCTTAAAACCTTCTTTGTTTTTAACTTTATATTAAGTATACATTAATTTACTTTTTAGTCATCACTCAATTTTGTTTTTAATCACAGTATTTTGTACTTTTCGTTAATTTTACCATTATCATTATTTTTTTTCAATATCACATAGGCATTTTATCTATATATTTTTATCTTTAATTAGTATTTTATTGTTTTTTTAGCTAATTAACCACTAATTTATATCGCTTTTAGCTTGTGATGATTGTTTAATAATTGTATTATTATGGATAGGAGGTGGTTTACATGTTAGCTAAAGAATTAATTTCCTGCACTGTACCGTCAGGTTACAATATTCAGAAAGATATTGAGAACGCAAGATTCCACAGCGCGTTCTTTACATATGAAGAATCAATGATTAACGATGGCCTGATTCATCTTCTGGCCAACGGCGATATTTCTTTTGCTTATTCATGCAGTTATACCTTCTCTTTCATTCCGTGTTACCATTTCTTCTATATATATGAAGGAACTCTTACAGTAACATCGGGCAGCAGCAAATCATCATATTCCAAGAATACAGCCGCGCTTTTTGAGGCAGGATCAGAAATAACATACGCCACGAACGGCAAGTGTCGTTTCTACGATGCATTCATCCTCGGAGCTCCGCTTCGCCTGTATCACGAGTTTCTCCCCGAATCCATATATTATAAAAAGGACTCTGCCGGAGCCTCTGTACTCTGGAGCCATCTTTCACTGATAAGCAGACTCCAGGGGGAGTTGTCTGCCACCGATATTTTCAGAATTTCCAAATGGTTTAATGATATCCTGACCGAATTATGTGTATTTATTGAAAACTCATCCAAGAAGATGGATTGTGTGCCTTCTTATCTTTTATCGGTAAAGAATCAGATGGATACAAACTACGCCGAACCGATGTCGCTTGATGACCTCGAGGCAACTTACAGGATCAGCAGATACAGGATATGCAGAGAATTTTCATTTCACTTCGGTGAATCACCTATGCGCTATCTCAACAGTCGCAGGATCGATGCTGCCAAAAGGCTCCTTCTCACAACAGATCTGTCCGTCCACGAGGTCGGATCCCAGGTTGGAATCGAGAACACAAACCATTTTATAAATCTGTTCAAAAAAGACACCGGTACAACTCCGCTGTCTTTCAAGCAGGCTGCACCGGTGTCTATTTCCGATTTGCATTACAATTGATATGTAGTTTTATTATCGTTCCATTATCGTTCTATTCTGGCAACGCTATCCTTTACCACGATTCGTCCATCCACGACAAATATGCCATCAGTATATTTTTCGTTGGATATCTTTTTTATAATCTTATGCATGGTTCTCTCTGCCATCTCCTGCATATTGATCTCGTATGTGGTCACGCCTATATCGCAGCTTCCAGGATACATGTAATTATCAAACCCCACAACGGACACATCCTCAGGAACTCTGTAGCCCGCAGCATTGAGTATCTTTATGAGCGTAGCTGCCGCAAGATCACAGTTGCACACAAACGCTGTAGGCATATTCTTTGGAAGTTTAAAACAGTTCTCCTCGTCAAACTGCCCCGTCTTCACATCTCTGTCCGGAATAACCCAGTCTTCTCTGAGCGGAATATCATGCTCCAACAAAGACTTTATATAGCCCAAATATCTGTCAGTTATACTGTTCGTTGAACCTATCGTGCCAACATATGCAATATCTCTATGTCCCATATCATACAGATAATTAGTCAGCATATAGCTTCCATAGAAACTGTTTGCTATAACCGTGTCTATCGGTCTCGAATTGTCATAGTAATCCACATATTCTACAGGAACCTTGGCTGTCTTCTCCAGCTTTTCCAGGTATTCCTTACCCATAGAACCTACAACAACTATTCCATCAACCTTGTCATCCTCCAAGAGCATAGGCATCTCAGCGTTCAATACACTATCTCTGGAAACAAACTCCAGCATAGTAAAGCAGCCTCTTGCCACCGCCTTTTTGTTAAGCACCTGATATAACTGCCAATAGAACGACGGATACTTTCCAAGGTATATCTCTTGAATGAGAACACCAATATTATACTTTTTCTTTGCCGTCTTCTTTCTGATCTCAGATGGTGACTGGTATCCCATCTCATCTGCCAACTGTTTGATCTGTGCTCTGAGTTCCTCGCTGACACCCTTCTGATCTGAAAGTGCCTTTGAGACCGTCACGGTACTCACGCCAACAATGGCAGCTATGTCTCCCAATTTTACTGATTTTGCCATAACTAGTCCTTCTCACTCTATTTTTACGTGGTTAAACAACTTAATTTTATTTTATTTTTAAGTTAAACTATTGTCAAGCACAAAGTGATAAAGCCTGCTCATATAATCCCCACGCATATCTTCCACAAGCATCCCGGCATTCATCAGAAGATCTCCCCCATACACTTCGTCCGTGCCATCAAGTCTGTAACCAGCAGTCACGTCAAGCCCTAAAAGTTTTATCTTTCTACTGTGTACGTTAGGTCTTCCAAGCACCTGAACGTAAGTCACCAACGCCTCACTCTTATCCTTTGCAACAACCATCCAGCAATCATACAGTCCATTTTCCCTGTACGATGCAACCCTATAATAATCACCCTCCCTTACAAGGTCATTATATTTATGATACATAGACACCTGCTCAGGGATCATCGCACGTTCTTCTTCACTTATTTTTGTGATATCGAGTTCATAGCCAAATGTTCCCGCCAGAGCCACATGTGCCCTGGTCATAAAAGGTGTACTCCTTCCAACTGTGTGATTAGGGCAATCCGACACATGTGCGCCCATGGTCGAAAGCGGATATATCAGTTCCGTTCCCTCCTGTATAGAAAGTCTCTCTATGGCATCCGTGTCATCGGAGCACCATATCTGCGGACTGTAGTAAAGCATGCCAGGGTCAAATCTTGCACCACCGCCCGAGCAGTTCTCAAGCAAAAGATCTGGGAAATCGTTAACAAGGCGCTCTTGCAGCTCATATACTCCAAGCACATACCTGTGAGCCAATTCTCCCTGCCTGTCTCCGGTGAATTCTACGCTGCCGATATCCGTGAGCTGTCTGTTCATATCCCACTTAACATACTCAATATTTGCTGATGAGATCACGTTATGCACACATTCATACACGTAGTCTCTAACTTCTTTTCTCGAGAGATCAAGCACGTACTGATTTCGCGATAATGTAGCCGTTCTCTCCGGAACCGCAAACGCCCAGTCGGGATGCTTTCTGTAAAGTTCAGAATCAGGGGAAATCATTTCAGGCTCCATCCATATTCCAAATTTCAGCCCCAGCTTATTCACCTCATCGACAAGATGTTTCAAACCGCCCTTGATCTTGTTTTCATTTACAAACCAGTCTCCAAGACTTGTGGCATCATCATTTCTATGTCCAAACCAGCCATCATCCATGACCAGCATCTCTATTCCATGTTCTGCCGCACTCTTTGCTATCGCAAGGAGCTTATCGGTATCAAAGTCAAAATATGTAGCCTCCCAGTTGTTGATGAGGACAGGTCTCTTCTGGTGAAGATATCTGCTCCTTATCATGTGGCATCTGTAAAAATCATGAAGATTTCTAGTCATCTGTCCAAGTCCATCATGGCTGTATGTAAGCACAACCTCAGGCGCTGTAAACGTCTCTCCAGGCGTGAGCCACCACTCAAATCCCTCTGAATGTATGCCCATGACTGCGCGTATGGAATCAAACTGTGATTTCTCTATCTGTGCGATGAAGTTACCCGAGTACACAAAATGCATTCCATATACATCACCCGTAGTCTGATCTGTCCCCTTTGTCATCCATGCCATAAACGGATGGTCCTGGTGGGATGACTCACCACGGAGAGAGCTTACACTCTGCTTGCCATAAGCTATCGGGCGTCTCTCGATCTGTCTCTCCCTAGCCCATGAGCCATGAAGAGTGAGCATCTCAAAATCCTCGTCATCCATGTCTATACATGCAGAATATACCTTTGTGAGCCTGATATTCCTATCACCTGCATTTTTCACGCTCACACTTCTGGTTATAACATCCTCATCCTCAAACACAGAATATATCAGGTCAACATCAATGCCACATCCCCCATCCATCATATGGACAACGAGAGTCTGAACCTCCTCTTCTCCCGCAAATGATGCCGGAAGGCCACTAATCCCCGGCTTTCCATTTACAATATCGTAATCCACAAATTTCAGATCAACGGTTCTGCTGCCATTTGCGGTCTTTACTGCAATACAACTCTCCCTGTAGTCTCCTATTCCATTTCCGGAATACTCTGTCGGAAATGTGTCCATAAATGAACATCTCTCCCTGTTATTCTTGGACGGAACAAAAGGAGCCTCACACGTTCTCAAAAACTGATCACATTTCTGCGGACGGATCTTCTGTCCATAATATATATGTCCGACAAACCCCTCTTCATCGGCGATTCCGATACGATAACTCGTGTTTCTCGTATCAAGTTCAAATATTCTGTTTGCCTCATCATATCTTATGCTCATATGTATCTATAGTCTCCTCGTTTTATTTATGGGTATCACTCTCTGCTTATGTATTCAAGAAATTCAAGTGCAAGATCCATATTCTTGGCATTCTCGCCAAATCCCACTGCAGCATCCATTTCATACCAGCCGGTATCCTTCACCCAGGAATTATCACCGATCTTTATTCCGACAGGTATCTTCTCACCCGTTTCAATAACCGTTGCATACACAAACGAATCTTTATACTTTTCTTTCAGTTCATCAGTCAGTACCTTATCAAGATCCTGCATATATCCGAACTCTCCAAAACTCATGACAAGGTCTGTGTCGGCAAAGAACACGTCCACCGCATTCGCCATAAATTTGTTCTGTATAAGCTGTAGACTATCCTGACTCATGGCATCATTCGGATCAGTTGACACGCCGATCCCTGTACTTATACTGACATATTCCTTCTCCGCATCAAGACCATTTTCACTTAGGAATTCCTCATAATACGCCTTGTCGTTCGCCGCGGATTCCTGTTGTGTAGTGTTGACCGCAAGGATGTTGAGTGCCGCAGATTCCGCCGTAAAATGTTTTACGACAAGGAATACAACTATGCCCACAACAACAAGTGCAAATAGAGCCTTCGGAGCATAATACTCCAGTATGTATTCCTTTTTCTGCTGTTTGTTCATAAGGCTGAGTTTCTGTTTCTCAGACATATGCTCATCCACATCCAAGACGCTCTCCGGCTCTCGTTTCTCTTTTTCATCGGTTTTCTCATCGATGATATGTCCAGCGATACTTTTTATATTTTTCTTTTCTATTTCTCTCTCTTTTTTTATTTCTTTTTCTATTTCTTTTTCTGGCATATAATCTCCTATACTACTCCTATCCGCGTTTGCCACACACTGCAGTTACTTTATACATTGTAGCATTTTTTAGTTAATTTTTAAACAGATTTTTAGCATTTTTAACTATATTTTACTTTTACAAAAGGGACCTCAGCCTCAAAGCCGAGATCCCTCTTGTTCAGCGCATTGGCTGGAAAGTGCATTTACATGTTAAATTTTGTAGTATATGGAAGGAATGTTTTTTTAGCAGTAAATTCTGCCATATTTTGTGATTGTTTATTTAACAAGCTCCTGCACACATGCTTTCATCTCGTCTATCTTTGACATGGCATTTTTTAGGCTGTTTTCATTCACGCCAAAGTAGAATTTGATCTTTGGTTCATTTCCAGAAGGCCTAACCGCGAACCAGGCATTATTTTCCAGCTCATAGTACAGCACGTTCGACTTTGGAAGGCCCATATTCTCCTCCTCGCCATCAAGCGGCTTGCGGATTCCGCTCACATAGTCCCTCATGCCGATAACCTTGATACCTGCAAAGGTCGTAAGTGGATGGTTTCTGAAGTTCTCCATCATCTCCTTAATCTGTGCTGCACCATCTACACCCTTTAGAGTTATCCCAAACGCACCTTCAAAGTAATAGCCATATTTGCGGTAAACCTCTTCCATGGCATTACAGATGGTTTCTCCCTGCAGCTTATAAAATGCTGCTATTTCACATAAAATGACAACGGCTGCGCAAGCGTCCTTGTCACGAGTGTAGTCTCCTACTAAACATCCAAAGCTCTCCTCCATTCCGAAGATGAACTTGTATGTGTTGTTCTTCTCAAAGAGAAGTATCTGCTCACCTATGTACTTAAATCCGGTGAGTGTCTCTATATATTTCAGGTTGTAATTCTCTGCTATAGCCTTTGTAAGATTGGTGCTGACAACCGTGTTACAGATAGCTCCGTTTGCCGGCAGCTTACCGACTGCCTTCTGCTCACGACATACATACTCTGCTATCAGGGCACCTGTCATATTGGCATTGAAGCGGACATATGGATATGCCGGATCATCTGCAAATTCCGTGTCCTTCCAGATTCCCGTGCTGTCCTTGACGTATATTCCAAGTCTGTCTGCATCAGGATCTGTGGCCATGATAACGTCCGCATCCACCTTCTTCGCCAGGTCTATTCCCATGGCAAATGCTGATGGTTCCTCTGGATTTGGTGACTTGACTGTGCTGAAGTCTCCGTCAGGAACAGTCTGCTCCTCTACAACATATACGTGCTTGAAGCCAAGTCTCTTTAGCACTTCCCTTACAGGTACATTTCCTGTTCCATGAAGTGGTGTGTATACTATCTTGATATCGTCTGCAACCTTCGGAATTATGTCGCCGTGGATGGTCTGCTTTATGAGCGCCTGATAATAGTTCTCATCAACACTTGCAGGAACCATACAGAACAGACCGTCTGCAACCGCCTTGTCCTTGTCCATGGTCTTGACATCCTCATATCTC
The DNA here is from genome assembly GCF_025567285.1 of Coprococcus aceti. NCBI lineage: Bacteria > Bacillati > Bacillota > Clostridia > Lachnospirales > Lachnospiraceae > Coprococcus > Coprococcus aceti. The sequence goes on along the minus strand of NZ_JAOQJT010000012.1, from coordinate 55,205 downwards.
TCAACATCCGCCACATGCTTCAGGATATCCTGATCCTGAGGGGATACGATCTGGCTGCCGTCCTCCCAGTACACCTTGTAGCCGTTGTACTCAGGTGGATTGTGGCTTGCTGTTACCACGATTCCGGCTATACATCCAAGCTCTCTCACTGCAAATGAAAGCTCCGGTGTAGGGCGGAGTGCATCAAACACATAAGTCTTTATGCCATTTGCATTGAGGCACAGAGCTGATGCCTCTGTGAACTCTGCTGACATATTTCGGCAGTCATGTGCAATTACTACACCTCTCTTAGCAGCCTCAGGGCCAACCTCAAGTATGTATTCTGCAAGGCCCTGTGTAGCCTTTGTAACTGTATATATATTCATTCTGTTGGTTCCAGCACCCATGATTCCGCGCATTCCGCCGGTTCCAAATTTCAGATTCTTGTAGAATCTGTCCTGGATCTCTTTGTCATCATCTGCGATACTTCTAAGCTCTTCCTTGGTCTTCTCATCAAAGCAGTCTGACTCAAGCCAGAACTTGTATTCGTCCATGTAACCCATCTTTTTTACCTCCATCTTGTAATTATTTTTAGTCGCGACCGCGATCTTCGAACCTATTTTCTGCTGACATTTATTTGCCAGCCATTTCGTTTCTTACCAATCATCCCGTTTTACGAAAACATCGCCTTCACATTTACCGCAAGCTCGTCAAGCTGCTCTGCCGCATCCTCCTGAGAACTTCCCTTTACCCCGAGGTAGAACTTGATCTTCGGTTCTGTGCCTGAAGGTCTCACAAGGAACCATGCGCCATCCGCAAGCTGATAATATATCATGTTGGACTTTGGGAGAACTGCCGCTTCGGATTTGCCTGTTGCGGCGTCTGTCTCTGTTCCAAGCTTGTAGTCGTAGATCTTCTCCACGCTGTAAGCGCCGACCTTCTGCACCGGATTATCTCTCAGCGTCTGTATCATAGACTGTATCTTTGCAGCACCCTCGCGTCCGTCAAACTTCATGGTCTGAACCTTCTCTTTGTAGTAACCATATTCCTGCCACAATTCAACCATTCTGTCCCACAGAGTCATGCCACGGTTCTTGTAGTATGCCGCAGCCTCACAGAGAAGCATCAACGTTCCAACCGAGTCCTTGTCCCTTGCATATGTACCAGGCAGACATCCAAATGTATCTTCAAGCCCGAACACATAATTGTGTTCACCTGTCTGCTCATAAGCCCTCATTCTCGATGCTATATTCTTAAATCCGATCAGGTTGTTGCAGTCACAGAAAGTGTCGTACTTCTTACATATCTCCTTGACCATATTGGTGATAACAACCGTAGTTACAATCGCCGGATTCTCAGGCAGTCTTCCGCTCTGGGATCTCTGCATCAGCACGTAATCACAGAGGATCGCACCGAACATATTGCCCGTAAATTCTTTATACTCATTATTCTTGCTGTCATATCCATACATTCCAAGCCTATCCGCATCAGGATCTGTGACAAGAATCAGCTCTCCGCCGACCTTCTTCGCCAGCTCAAGACTCAGGGCATACGCCTCTGCGCCCTCAGGATTTGGGGACTTTACAGTTGGGAAATTACCATCTTGAACAGCCTGTTCCTCAACGACATGTACATCCTTGAAACCAAGTTCGCTGAGAACTCTTGTAACAGGCTTAAGGCCTGTTCCGTGAAGCGGAGAATATACGATCTTCAGATCTCCCGCCTTCTGAATCTCCTCCGGATTCATGACAAGCTTGTGAAGCTCTCCTATATATGCGTCATCGATCTCCTGACCGATCACATTCAACAGTCCTGCATCTATTGCAGCGTCCTTGTCCATAGTCTTAACCATGGAGAAATCTTCTATATTGTTGACCTCTGCAATGATCTCCTTATCCTGAGGAGATACGATCTGGGCTCCATCATCCCAGTAAACCTTATATCCGTTGTATTCCTTTGGATTGTGGCTTGCCGTTATATTCACGCCGATATTGCAGTGCAGATGTCTCACTGCAAATGAAAGCTCCGGTGTCGGGCGGAGCGCATCAAACAGATACACCTTCACGCCATTTGCACACAGGCAGAGAGCAGTTTCAAGCGCATACAGCGAAGCATTGTTTCTGTTGTCAAATGCTATAGCTGCCGACGGCTCTGATATTCCAATCTTCGCCAGGTAGTTAGCAATTCCCTGTGTTGCCATGCGAACCGTGTAAATGTTCATGCGGTTCGTTCCCGCTCCCATCACGCCTCGAAGTCCACCTGTTCCAAACTCAAGGTTTGTGTAAAATCTATCTTCAATCTCCGCTTCATTATCCTTTATGTTTACGAGCTCCTGCTTCGTAACATCATCTACCTGATCGCTGCCAAGCCACATCTCGTATCTCTGCTTTGCGTCCATCTTCTACCCCTTTCCTGACCTCACAGGCCACACAGATTTTTCCTTTTTATCTATCCACAATTTATCTTCCGTTCATTTTATTAGGCTATTTTTAGCTAATTTATTGTTATTTGTATAATATATTAAGCAGTTTTTAAATTCAATATTTAATCTTGCAATTTATATCACTTTGTTGCGCAGATGTATATTGCAGCCGTTTTATTATGGCGGTATTAACTAAAAGAATTATATTTTCTGCAATTGACTTGTAATATAACCGACCTTTTTTATTACTTTACAGAGGCCATTTGTGATCTGCTCAAGATCAACCTGAGCGTTGTAGCCGGATTTGTGTACAGCAAGATCACGGAGGCACAGAAGGATCAGAAGGAGCTCGTAGTCCAGGTGGCATCCAGGGATCTGAAGAGCCGAATGCCGGAGTATGAACTGATCAGGATCATCGGTATACTGATCGATAATGCGCTTGAATCGACCGCCCCATTTGGCACTGCATATTTGTACCTGGACAGCAGGCAGAACCAGATAGAAATAAAAACAAGAAACAAGGGTTCCGTCAAAACCAACGAATTCCGCCAGAATATGTTCTCACCGGGATATACCACCAAAACCGGAGACAGACATGGCCATGGTTACGGTCTCTACAACCTGAAAAAACTGACCGACAAATACAATGGTAAAATATATCTCGACACGGTAAATACCGACCAGGGAGACTACATACAGTTCGACGTAATCGTATAATGACAGCAAAGCGCCGTCCGGTCACCAGACCAGACGGCGCTTTTTTGTATTTGCTATATATTATACTTATGCTACTCTGCCAGCTTGTTGAGCTTCTCAACAAGTGCTGTCTGGAGAGCTTCAAGCTTTGCATCTGCATCATCAAGGCTTGTTCCCTTGATTCCGTAGTACAGCTTGATCTTTGGCTCTGTTCCTGATGGACGTACACATGCCCATGCGCCATCCTCAAGGTCGTAGTAGAGAACGTTGGACTGTGGAAGTCCTGACTCTGTGACCTCTCCGGTGGCAAGATCTGTGATCGTGTTCTTCTCGTAATCACGAACCTTGAGAACCTTGAGTGTATCGATCTGAGTAAGTGACTCAGCTCTGAGTGAGGACATGATCTTGCGGATCTTCTCTGCTCCTGTAACACCCTTGAGCGTTATTGTGTAGAGGCCTTCCTTGTAATATCCGTACTTCTCATAGAGATCAAGCATGTGATCCCACAGAGTGATTCCCTGGCTTTTGCAGTATGCTGCAGCCTCGCAGAGACACATAACTGCAACCGGAGCATCCTTGTCTCTTGCGTATGTTCCAACGAGACATCCGTAGCTCTCCTCCATACCCATTACGAAATTGTATGAATTATTCTGCTCGAAGAACTTGATCTGCTCACCGATGAACTTGAAGCCTGTTAGAACCTCGATGAGGTTGACATTGTAATCTGCAGCCAGTGGATCAGCCATATTTGTGGTTACAATAGTCTTGACCATGGCCGGATTCTTTGGCATGAGACCGCATTTTGTTCTCTCTCTGAACTGGTATTCAGCGATTATAAGTCCTGACATATTTCCTGTAAATGGCATATACTTGCCTGTCTTTGTATCGAGTGCGTATATTCCAAGACGGTCTGCATCAGGATCTGTAGCGAGAACTATGTCCGCATTCTTCTCCTTTGCCAGCTTGAGGGCAAGCTCAAATGCCTTTGGATCCTCTGGGTTTGGATACTCAAGCGTTGTGAACTCAGGGTCTGGAAGCTCCTGCTCAGGAACAATGTATACGTTTTTGAAACCAAGCTCGGACAGAACTCTCTTTACAGGTACAAGACCGGTTCCGTGGAACGGTGTGTATACGATCTTGATGTTCTCTGACTGCTCCTTGATGATCTCGGGATGAATGATCTGCTTCTTGAGTTCCTCCATATACGCGTCATCTATCTCGGCACCTATGATAGTGAGAAGGCCCTTGTCAAGTGCCTCCTGCTTATCCATGGTCTTTACTGTATGGAAATCTGTTACAGCCTTAACCTCTGCGATGATCTCTCTGTCCTTTGGAGCTGTGATCTGCGCGCCATCCTCCCAGTATACCTTGTAACCGTTGTACTCTGGTGGATTGTGGCTGGCTGTTATAACTATACCTGCTGTACATCCAAGCTTTCTGACTGCATATGAAAGCTCAGGTGTAGGTCTGAGTGACTCAAAGAGATATGACTTGATTCCATTTGCACACAGGCAGAGAGCTGCTTCTGCTGCAAACTCTGGAGAATACTTTCTTGAATCGTATGCTATTGCCACGCCCTTGTCCTGCGCATTCTGCTTCACAATGAAGTTTGCAAGACCCTGTGTAGCCTTTCGGACGGTGTAGAAGTTCATTCTGTTGGTTCCCGCGCCTATCACACCTCTGAGTCCACCAGTTCCAAATACAAGATCACGATAGAATCTGTCCTCGATCTCAGCCTCATCATCAGCTATGGCTGCAAGCTCCTTCTTGGTATCCTCATCGAAATAATCATCTGTCATCCAAAAATCATATGTGTCTCTGTAACTCATCTTTCTACTTCTCCTTCTTTTTTCTCATTTAGTATGCCCTTTTATGAACGTTCTGCTGTTTGAGCAATCACTGCTCAGCGCTTCCTATTTTCTCAGGAATTCTAGTGGATCTCCCTCAGCCAGAAAATGTGTCATGAGGTATGCTCCTCTGAGCGACACCTGTTCCTCTGACAGGATTCTTCTGACCTCACCTCGGTCTGCGAGTATGACCTGTATATCCTCTGTGCTCTCCTTGCTGTCGAGATTTGGTGTTCCTGTAACTGTTCCAAATACAGCACTGCTCATCTCATCCGTAAATCCCGGGCCCATATAGAATGGCCTTCTGTAGAGTTTTTCTCCGCCCTCATATACATCAAGGGTAAGCCCTGTCTCTTCCTTCATCTCCCTGACTGCTGCCTGCGCCGGAGTCTCATCTCCGTCCACCAGTCCTGCAGGAAGTTCATATATATACGCATCGAGTGGGTATCTGTACTGCCTTATGAGCACCAGCTTCGGCTCATCTTCCAGCTTAACTCCATATATAACTATTCCTTCCGGTTTTATATCGTGGGTCTTTATCTTGATGTCGTTCTCTTTATTCCTTGAAGCAAAGTAATAATTGAAGTCTTTTCCAGCCGTGTCAACCGCATCTATATGATAGAGGTTGAGGAACGGATTGTCTGTGAGTTTTTGTACGCCTTTGTATTTCTCTTTCACTTCATCACATCCCTTCTGTGTATTTTAATGTATTCAGCCGACCATACATTCGCAAAACCGCACGGTTCCCGTGTTCTTTCGCTGCTGCGCAGCTATTTTGCTCATTGTATGGGGCGGTGACTCTATTCGAGTCACCACAGGATAAGAACACCTGATTCTTACATGCAAGCATGTCGAATCCGCTGTTCTTATCCTGCACGGCTGAATATTTACCTTTATTCAAAATTAGCATAGTTTTTACAATATATCAAATTCTTTTTTAAGTAATTTTATCATTTTTTAGCTATTTTTAATGCTTTTTAGTATATTTGCGTCATTTTGCCATATTTTTCTATGTGATTCCTGGTTTTGATGCAACTATGTTCCTCCTGATTCTGAATATTTTTTACTCAAAAAATCCGGGCACTTTGATCTGCCCGGATTCCAAAAATGTTATGCAATTTATACTCTACTGATTCTCTGTCGATACCAGTTGATATTCTGCATCTCTCAACCTGCAGTAATAAAATGTCTGTCCAGCCTCCTCTGTGTAGGTTTCAAATACTCCCGTAACGATCACCTCACTCTGGTCCGCCGGGTAATCGCCTGGATATACTGCACCTCCACCAAGTTCAAATTCAAGCCCCTGACTGCAGCATGCCAGAGCGTCAGCTATGAGACAATAATTATAATATTTGTCGGTTATTGGATAATAGGATGCATAATACTTTCCTTCTATCCTTATCGTCTTGCCCTCATATTCCTCAGGTTTTGACATCATCTGATATACCGTCGCATATACAAGATCGCTTCCCATAAGTGTGAGATCCACATCCACACCCTCAGACTTGTATTGCGCTATAACTGAGCTGTCTCCATTCACGACCTGCCCATATGTTGGTTCTGATGTCGCCTCAGTTACAGATGCGGATTCTGTCTCTATCGTGGTTTGCATCTCTGTTGTGATCGTCGTCTCTGTTGTGGTCGTCGTCTCTGTTGTGGCTCCCACTGACGACTTACTTTCCACATCACCATCGCCTGTTTTCTGATTAAGCACCCTATCCACTGCATTCTGTGTGTTCAAGCGACTGCCCGCAGTCTGAGATGCTCCACCACAGCCTGTGACAGTCAGCAACATACTAAGCACCAATATTGACATAATCAATCGCTTAAATCTGTGTCTGCATCCATGCATTCTTCTATTTCTATTCATATACATATTCTTATCTCCTCATCACTTTCCCTGCTATACTGTTAAAAGCAAATATAACCATATCACACGCAACTATCGTAGAACCCACCGGTGTTGAAAATAGTATGGATACCAACATTCCAGCCAAAGTTCCCACAACCGAGAGAACAGCTGAATATAATACCACCGACCTGAAGCTATACATAACTCGCATTGCCGAAAGTGCAGGGAATACCAGAAGTGCCGTGATGAGCAGGGAGCCCACCAGGTTCATCGCAAGCACTATTATCACAGCGATTATCACAGCTAGAGCCAGATTATATGCCCCTGCATTTTTCCCGATTGCCCTGGTAAAACTCTCGTCAAATGTGACTGCAAATATCCTGTTGTAGAACAAACAGAAAAACGCTATTACACATATTGACATCACTATACACAGCCACACTTCTCCCATTGTCAATGTAAGTATTGAGGTTGAACCAAACAACGTAGAGCACACATCCCCCGATACATTTGCTGACGTGGAAAATACATTCATTATCAGATAACCTACGGCTAAAGCACCGACAGACATCATAGCTATCGCGGCATCTCCCTTAAGCTTCGCATTTTGTCCCGACATAAGTATGAGAATTGCAGCAGCCACAGTCACCGGCATCACTATGATCGTGTTGTTTGTCAGTTTCAGAACAGATCCTACCGCCATTGCTCCAAATGCAACATGCGAAAGTCCATCGCCGATAAATGAAAATCTTTTCAAAACCAATGTTGCACCGAAAAGTGACGAACACAATGCTATAAGAATACCAACCACAAGAGCATACTTAACAAATGGATACTGCATATAGTAAATTAACTTATCAACAAGCTGCACTCTGTCCACCACCTTTCTCGTATTCTACCGAAATGATGTTCCAATATCTGCTGTTCTTATATTCCTCTCTGCTGCCCCAGAACGAGCCCCCATGATTCATATGAAGCACATGTCTGGCGCAATCTATTGCCCTCAGATCATGTGATATCATGATCACTGCCACACCATTTTCATTTAACTGCTGTATCATCTGATAGAACTGGGCCGTTGCGACAGGATCAAGGCCAGTTACCGGTTCATCAAGCAGAAGAAGGTTCTCAGTTGCACACAGGGCTCTCGCCAGAAGGACGCGCTGCTGCTGTCCTCCCGACAAATGCCTGTAACATTTCCTGCGTATATCCCACATTCCAAGTCGTTCAAGTTGAGATTGTGCAAGCTGCTTTTCCTTTCTGCCATAAAAAGGACGTGCTCCGCACTTAGGCAGCGTTCCCGACAAAGCCACCTCCCATACAGTCGCAGGGAAATCCTTCTGCACAGGTGTCTGCTGCGGCAGATAGCCTATATCACGCGATGTCAAACCATCGCCAAACTTTATCTCTCCTGAAACCGGTTTCAACAGGCCAAGCAGAGTTTTTACCAAGGTACTCTTTCCCGCTCCGTTCTCTCCAACTATACAGAGATAGTCTCCCTTGTCTATACTGAAATTAAGGCCTGACGCAACTGCACGTCCATCATATCCCACTGCCAGGTCTTTGCACGTTATATATGACATTTGTTTTCTCCTATAAATCTAAATTTGTTTTATTGTTCAGCAATTAATTCAATGCCTGAGAAAGTACGTTCAAGTTATCTTCCATTACGTTCAGATACGTCTCACCATCAGCTACAGCCTTTGCAGTCACAGACTGCATCGAATTCATCGTCAGGATCTCCTGATTTTTCGAATCTGTTGTCTTCTTTATCGACTCTGCTATACTGTGATCTGCGCCCTCTATCGTCAGAATAACCGGAAGCTTTAACTCATCCACCTTCTGCGCAAGGAATGTTATCGTCTCAAAACCTGCCTCCGACTCAGCACTGCATCCCACAAATGCAGCATAGTAGGTAAGCCCATAATCATCCGCCATATATCGGAAAGGGAATCTGTCGCCAAACAGAATTGCCTGACGTTTTCCCTTAGAAACTGTTAGTTCGTACCTTCCATCAAGATCATTGAGTTCATCAACGTACTTGCCTGCATTCTCCATGTAATCAGATTTATTATCTGGATCAAGTGCCTGGATATTATCCGCCAACACATTCGTCAACGCCACTGCGTTCTTGAGTGAAAGCCATACATGTTCATCATACTCCGGGCCTTCCTCTCCTCCCTCTTCTTCCTCTGCCTGCATGCCTGGAACTACCTCTTCCTCTTTGACTGCAGTTCCCAAAGCGTCAAGCATATTTACAACCTTCATATCCTTATTAGTCGCTTCTTTCAGGGCACTATCCACCCAGCCATCAGACTCACCGCCAACATACACAAACATATCTGCGTCAGCTATCTTTGCTATATCCTCTGCAGTTGGCTGATAACTGTGAAGATCCATCCCCTGATCGAGCAGCATAGTAAGCTGAAACTTGTCGGAATCACCGCCTATAATATTGCGGATCCAGTCATACTGAGGAAAAGTCGTACATACAATGCTGTACGCCGCAGCATTTGCCGCATTTTCAGGCACACTGCCCCCTTTCTGATCAGAATCTGCTGCCGTCATTGATGCTCCGCAGCCACAAAATGCTGAAACAGTAAGTACCGATGCCATAACAAGGCCAAATATTCTATTTTTCATAATGATCAATAAACCTCCGAATTGATTGATAAAATTGACAGGCATATTTTGATGCCTATAATTGGGTAAATTTAATAAACTGCCTCTAGATCAAAAAACACCAATAATAAGTATTCGCCCTTATCTTTAGATGTATTTCCAGACGCAATTCTCAGTCAATATCCGTACTTTAAATCAATTCAGCAATTCCACCTTCAGGGAAACGAGCGTATCGGTACAATACTCGTGGGTATACACCAATACAACTCCAAGTGTGAACACACTTAAGAACGCCAGGAACACTGGCGTAGTTGACATTGTCTTTATATTTGAAAGGAACTGTGCAGCCTGCTGCAAATGCATACATATAGGACATTCCTGCCCCGTACAGTCATGCTCCACATTGCGCGCAATATAGCCGTAAGAGAAAAGTACTCCCGATACAAAGAACACTATAAGAATCCATGACATTATTCTCTTTTTACTCATTCTGCACACCTCCTTTTCATGTTTAGAAATTGGGGGATATATAGTTTTCGTTGTGACCGTAACGATACAATCCCATCTGTAACAATCACGTTTAGTTTAGACTACAGCGACTCCACAACGCCTCTGACAATCTTTGCAAATACCACATATCGACGATCTGTCACAGTCAATCATAAATCCATACCTCTCCTGAACTCCTTTAGCTATGTGATTCATGGTATCGCGGTCAATATGTATAACTCTTCCGCACTTAACACACTGCATATGAAGGTGTTCGTGACAACTATGATCAGCCTTTTCCATTCTATACATACTTGAACCACCATCAGCACTCTGATACTTTATCAATTTGTCCTGGGTAACCATGCGGTCAAGATTGCGATATACAGTTGTTGTATTCGCATCTATGCCATTCTCATCCAAATACACACTTACATCAGCCGCGCAAAACCCTCTGTCCTGCCTCTCTGCAGCAAATGCCTCTATAGCCTGACTTATTCTCGTTTTATACTCCCTCGCCATAGTATTCCTCTTTTTTGAATTTGCAAGTCATTTGCATTTTACTGCATCATAAACGGCTTTTAACTTTATGTCAACACTTTTTTATCACTTTTCCATCACTACTATCTTGTTTGATATATTGCTGACAAATGGTATTTTGCCAATGACTTTATATACCGGTATGAACTCAGCCATTCCTTCTACAAGACTGTGCTGTTCTATGTATCTGTATTTCGGTATGATCTCCGCCAGCTTCTTTCCATTTGACACACCCCAGGAAAACCTGGCATGGCTTCCATGGATGGATTTCTCCTTGATATGCTTTGCCATGAACGGAGCCATAGTCTCTACAAGCACCGTAGCATGAGTAAATTTCCTGTCTATTATGTCGAATATTTTCTTCACATCAGCTTCTGTGAGATACATCGTAAGCCCCTCTATGATGACCAGCACAGGTTCACCGGCATACTCTACCATGTCAGCCCATTTGCCGTCCATGGCGGATTCCGCTATCTGGTACACCGGTCCATCCTCCTGCAGGAACTTTGCCCTTACAGTCATGGTCTCCGGGAGATCAATGTTGTACCAACCTTTATATTTACCCTCATTTCTATAGCAACGGGTATCAAGACCACTGGCGATATTCACAACCACAGCACCCTTATGCTTTTTCAGGTATTCTGATACAAGCTTATCAAGAACTATAGTTCGCGCTATAACTCCGCTTCCCATTGCCAGATCCTTGTCCGCCAGTGAAAAGTCATAATCCAGGCTGTCAACTATCTCTATGGCCTTGCCATCGTATATGACATGATCCGGCTTTCTTGATTCTTTCGCCCTGGCATAGAGTGTCTGGAGCATCGTCTCCGGGACTCCCGTTATGTCTACCTTTGATCTGCTTACTGTATTGTTCTGTGTGCTAACCATTTTCTCATTTCCTCCTGCTTTTTAATTGTGCAAACGCATGAGAGGCGCTGCGCGCGGCGTTTACGTGCCTCACAACATGTCGTCAAGCGCAGCTTGATGACCTGCGCGCACATCAGTGCGCTTCCTCTGTCGGAATCCTCCCACTTACGTGGGCCCCTCCTTATAATGGAGCAAACGCATGAGAGGCGCTGCGCGCGGCGTTTGCGTGCTTCACAACATGTCGTCAAGCGCAGCTTGATGACCTGCGCGCACATCAGTGCGCTTCCTCTGCCGGAATCCTCCCACTTACGTGGGCCCCTCCTTATGAAATATAACATTTGTCATGTTTTGTTATGTTCGTAAAAATAAGAGGTTCATCATCGATGAACCTCTTTCTTTAAACTCTCTATCAACTTTTCTGTACCGCCTGTGGCATGAATGCCAATCTTTTCTGTCAGATACATTTTCTTCTCCACATCTACATCCTCGTTCAGTATCGCCATGGCTCCTTCAAGCCGCATCTTAGCCAGCACGCGAACCAAAGTCTCATCCGGCTCGCATCCAAGCTGTGACCTGTAATATGCCGCAAATGAATGTCTCATGAACTCCTCAACCCTCTGGTGATAATTCTCATAGCAACTGCCGTCAGCGCCATGCATGATGATCATTACCTCTTCCCTGTGTGCCAGAAGGAATTGCATCATGATCTTATCTGCATCTACGCCCGTGGCGGGGTTCTCAATCTCCCCCTTCATAAGTTCTCCAAGCATGGCTTCATATTGGTTCACAAGCGGTTCAAGTATCGCCTTGAACAATGTCTCCTTACTCTCAAATGAAAAGTAGAAGGCTCCGGTGGTAACTCCCGCACTATTGCATATCATTCTAAGACTTGCCCTCTGGTAACCATTTTTAAGGAATTCCTCTTTACCTGCTTTTTTCAGTTTTTCTATCGTTTCACTGCGCTTGTCGTTTTCCATAACATATGTTATGTTAGCACAAACTAACTAGTCTGGCAACATATTTTTTATATGTAATGCCTTTCTTTACGCCCTGGCATTTTTCCTACTATCCACTACACACAACATTCTTTCAGTAACTTTAACGTATTCTTTCTTTCAGGTATTTCCTTACCGTCTCAAGCCCTCCAATCGGCACGCAAAACTTCTGGTCATGATTCTTACATGCCTCATAAGTGTCCTCAAGATCAAACCAGCACACGCCGTCAAGCTCTTCCTTCTGTATTGTCAGATCTGCTATGTCCACCTGTTTCTGATACACGAACACAAATGCCACCTCGTTGTCCCTGAACATTTTGCCATGAAATTCCTTCTCATACTGTATTCTAAATGTTCCCGCAAAATCGAGGTCTTCATTTTGGGCATTTATGCCCAGCTCCTCACCCAGTTCTCTGAGTGCCGACTCCATCGGTTCATCGCCCGCCTGTATATGTCCGGCAGAGGAAGTGTCATACCTTCCAGGAAAAGAATCCTTATCCATCGACCTCTTCTGCAGAAGAACCTTATACCTTCCATTCTCTTGCTTCGCTATCCAGATATGGGCAGTCCTGTGACATATGCCTTTTGCATGTGCCTCGCTCCTCTCCACTGTGTCTCCGGTAGGGTTGCCCTGTTCGTCGCATATATCAAAAAGTTCCATTATAGTGTACCGTCCTTATTCATTCATACATGAACCATTATTGTTTATCAACTCCGATTTGTAAAGCAAACAGCTAACATTTTTCTACTATTCTACACTTTGTATACTTTTATAAACGTTTTATAAAATATCAGTAATTGCACTTGATATTGATCACTTTTTAGGATATTCTCAGATCACTATAAGTTACTAAATAAGTCAGCTCTAATTGACACTAACATTATTGAATGTTAGAATTCTTGTATGATATGATTATGGTAACCTTACCATGCGAAATGGGAACTTTAAGAGATGGGCGTTCTACCATATAAAACAAATGAACAATTTTAATATGGATGTTCTACCATACAAAATGGAACAATTTTATGGGAGCCCTACCATGCAAAAAGGTTTTTAAGAGCTGTGCATTTTAGCACAGCTCTTTTATATTCTCAGAAAGGCGATAATGGATATCCTAAATTTTTACTATATTGATTTAAACTACATAAGAAATCTGTCTCGTGCAGATGACAACGTAATGTCAGTCTCCCCTCAGGTAGGTAAGGAGAATCGACCATTTCTTGGAATAATCATTCTTATAGGTGGTCAGAAATATTGCATCCCCCTTACCTCACCAAAAAAGAAATTTGAAAATATGAAAAGCCAGATTGATTTCATCAAAATATTTGACCACAACAGCAGGCATCCTGAGTATTCTTCTAAAATCATAGGAATTCTCAATCTAAACAATATGATTCCAGTTAACAACTCAGTTATATCTAAGGTCAATCTGAAATTAAACCCTCACGATACCCCAGATAAAACAAAACGAAAGATTCTTATGCAGAAGCAATTATCCTGGTGTCGGAATCATTCCGATACCATAATCAACAGAGCCAATAAAGTCCACTCTCTCATAACTGATTTTCCCGACAAAAATCGTAACCTTACCAAAAGATGTGTAGACTTTAATAAACTTGAGCACATTTTAGCCCAATACTCGGATGACTAAAATTCCTACACCACCAGCCGGGCCTTCGCCCTGCCGGTTCTGTCCTTTTCCACCACGATCTGCTTGTCAATCTTCTCCTTGAGTTCAGTCACGTGCGATATTATTCCCACCAGCTTGCGTCCCTCGGTCACGCTGACCAGCGCTTTGTATGCCTGTGGCAGAGTCTTTTCTGTGTCCAGTGAGCCAAAGCCCTCATCCACAAACATCGTATCTATCTGTATGCCGCCAGCCGAAGCCTGCACCTCATCGGAGAGTCCAAGTGCAAGGGAGAGTGATGCCATGAATGACTCGCCCCCAGAAAGAGACTTAACGTCTCGTCTGCTGCCGTTGTAATGATCCACAACACAGAGGTCAAGGCCGATCTGGCTTCTCTTGTCACTGCTGTCCGTCACACGCCCCAGCTCATACTGACCATCTGACATCTTCAGGAATCTCAGATTTGCACGCTGAATTATCCTGTCAAAATACGACATCTGTATATACGCCTCAAGGTTTATCTTGTTCTTGCCGGATACATTTCCTGAGGCAGTGTCATAGAGCGACTTCACGCTTACATATTTCTTTTCTTTTGCCAAAAGCTCATCTGACTTTCTGCTTATATTCGCCATAGCCGTTTCATTTGCACGGATGCGGCTGTTTCCATCCTGCATGAGAAGTCTGATCCTTCCCAGCTCATCTCTCACTGCGGTTTTATCTTCCTCAAGCTTAGCAAGTTCGAGCTTCTCTGCTGATTCCAGCGTGTCTGTCAGAGCCTTTATCTGCCCCTCCAGTGTCTTAATATCCTGGATCACAGCATTATATCTCTTCTCAGCGGTGTCAAATGAATCCTGCAGTTTCTTTGCTCTGCCAAGAATCTCGTTCATCTTCGTTTCCGCCTCACTCCGATTCCTGAATCTGAGCCCCGCGGCCAGTTCTGTCGCCTGTTCTCTGTCTGAGACAACCTTTGCCGTGAGCGCCGATATATTTCTCTCAAGCTCCGCCAGCTTAACCTGCATCCCGGCAAATGTTTCTTCTTCCTGAGGAAGTTTTGCAGCAAGCTCATCCCTTCTGCTGACCCTTTTGCGTTCAGCCTCGATCTGTCTGTCAGCCTCCGCAATCTTCTCATTATAGTATCCAATATTCTTCTCAACCTTTTCCGGCAGAACATCTATATCCTCCGGATCGTCAAATTTCCTTCCAGCCTGCTCAATAATGCTGTTTCTGATCTCCATGACGCTGGCAAGCTTTACCTTTGCATCCGTAGCACTGGCATTTGCCCTGTCGCGGGCTTTGTCAGCATCCTTCTTCGCATCATCTAACTGTGCATCTGTCGGAGCCTCCTTTGGCAGCGATGCAAGGAGTTTGTGCTCCGTCGCACCGCACACAGGGCACGCCTGTCCCTCCTTCAGATCCTTTGCTAGGATTCCCGCCTGGGCATTCCTGTAGAGCGTGCTCATATGCTCATACATATCCTGCTTTCTGGTATACATATCATTATCAAACAGATACTGCTTCTGTGCTTTGTCCACCGCCTGTTTTCTTCTGCTGTATTCCATGAGCAGTCTACTTATGTCATTCAGATAGTCAACAGCGTCAGCCATCTTCTCCCTCGATGCCGTGATTGCAACTATTTTCTCCCCCGCATCCGCAAGCTGTGTCTGCTCCTGCCTCAGCTTTTCTATGCTCTTCTGTTTGTCTGTCACAAGCATTCTGCCCTTCTCTGCCTGTTCATTTTGCCTTTGCAGGAGCTGTTCCTCGTCTGCAATATTTTTTCGCTTCTCGTCCAGTTTCTCATAGTTTGGAAGCTCGTTATTTATAACTGCTGCCTGCCTTTGGAGCTCTTCCGTCTCTGGGAGCGCTTCCTTTGTCC
Organism: Coprococcus aceti; assembly: GCF_025567285.1. NCBI lineage: Bacteria > Bacillati > Bacillota > Clostridia > Lachnospirales > Lachnospiraceae > Coprococcus > Coprococcus aceti. The sequence continues at coordinate 39,395 of NZ_JAOQJT010000012.1, read as the reverse complement.
TGTTTAACTCTGCCTCAGCAGTAGTTCTGTCATTCTGTACATTGGCAAGCTCCAAATGTGTCTTTTCAAGCTGCACTCTGGCTTTCTCTGTCTGCTGTGCCTTGCCTATCAGCGTGTCAAGTTCCCCGACCCGGGTCTCAAGTGTACCGATCTGCTTCTCATATAAATCCGTTCTTGCCTTCTCCGTTACAATAATCTTTCCGATGAGTGTGATCACCTCATCAATTGGCATCTGGCCGTCCTTTGCCTTCTGGACACTGAGTCCAAGAGGGTCATCCTCTCCGCAGACTATCCCGGATATATACTGCTCTATACTCTTCTTCATATCGTCCCGTTCACTCTGAAGCCTTCTCGTCTCATCCTGAAGACGCTTCTGCAGAACAAAATACCTTGATGTGTGAAAAAGCTTGCTGAATATCTTCTGTCTGTCCCCGGACTCTGCCACCAACAGTTCCTTGAACTCACCCTGAGCAAGCATGGATATCTGCGAAAACTGCTCTCTGTCCACGCCCAACAATTCCTGAAGATATGAATTTACCTTCGTTCTGTTGGCGATGACCGAGTCATCCGGCAGATACAGTTCTGCAGCCGCATCCTGCATGGTAGTTCCCTCACCTTTTTTCTTACGTCTCTCATAGGAAGGATTTCTTTTAACTCTGTAAGTCTTCCCCATATGATCAAATGTCAGCTCAACGTAGGTATCTGTGTTCACATCGGCATACGTTGATCTCATCATCCTCGCATCACGGCTCGCCCCGCTCGGCTCATCATACAGCGCATAACAGATGGCATCGAATATCGTGGTCTTTCCCGCACCTGTATCCCCAGTCACAAGATACAAGCCTTCAGCCCCAAGCTGGGCCATGTCAAGCATCTGGACTCCCGCATATGGTCCAAATGCCGACATCGTAAGATTTATGGGTCTCATCACCAGGCCTCCTTTCACAATGTATCGCCCCTCTCGCCTCCGCGAGCGGGGCAGGTCGTCGGAGCGCATTTGAGTTATTCGCTTCGCTCATAAGCGCTCCTCCTTCCATATAGAGTCTATAATATCCTGAACAAAACTCCTCTGTTCATCGCTCATTTCCTTGTTGTTCTGCTTCTCATACAACTCTCCAAACAAATCTATAGGCTTTTTCCCTTCAAGCACAGCGCCATCGTCTATCGTCTGTGTCACACGGGTTCTGGTGTTGTCGTATCCAAGCTTCATCACATTTGGATAGACCGTTCTGAGTTTTCCCAAAGCATCCGGCACGTCATCCTCGTCCGTGAGAACCACATACAGATAATCATCCACAGCCGTCCCCTCATAGTTTCGCCTGTCCATCAGCTCGTCAAATGTTCCCTTTACCTCGCGCAGCTCATGCATCGGAACAAGCGGAACAGTCCTTATCTCTATTTTCTTGTTCTCAGGGATGTCAACAACCGTCACCGATTTGGTGTGGTTAGCCTCCGAAAGTGAATACTTAAGCGGTGTTCCACAGTATCTGACAGTCTCCCTGCCCACCTTCTGCGGCCCATGTATATGCCCCAGCGCCACATAGTCAAATGAGTCAAATACCGACACATCCACATTGTCCAGACCGCCCACATTCTCCTCCGACTCCGAGCGCACAGCCCCGGTCACGAACTGGTGGGCCACAAGGATATTTGTAACCTTCTCATCAACATCCATGTGCTCCACCGCCACATGGCAGGCATCCGTGTAATCCTTTATATCATCCGCCTCATCAGGGAATACCGCTCTGACCATTGCCGGCTTCACAAATGGCAGCATGTATATGTTCGCCACCTGTCCTTTTCCATCCTCCAGCTTATATGGTCTGACCAGCCCATCTCCCATCGTGGCTATCTGTGCCGAATCATATACCGGCGATATATGGATTCCACTGAGATCAATCAGACTTGATGCAAATGCCAGCTTGGCCGCCGAATCATGGTTGCCGCTGATGATATATACTTGCAGCTTTCTCTTTGCAAGCGAAGTCAGGAAGCTGTCCAGCAGCTTCACCGCCTCCTCGCTCGGCACAGACTTATCATATACATCCCCGGCTATGATGACTCCATCCGGCTGCTCATCATCGATGATGCCCAGTATTTCTTTTAATATATACTCCTGATCCTCCAACATAGAAAATTCATTTACACGCTTTCCTATGTGAAGATCAGATAAATGGATGAAACGCATATACACTTCCCCTTTAAACAAAACATTCGTTGAAATAATTATAACATCACCGACAATATATCCCAATTATGTTTATCTTAATTTCGTTGATTTCGGTTTCTCCGCTACATGAAATACCATATTCGTCATATACTATGTAATATAGCACTAGTTTTCATCGGAGAACGCTCTATGGCAACTACTAACAAACTCAATTTTTTTCGTTTTTTCTTCATATCGATCCTCGGAGTGCTGCTGCATTTCACATACGAGTGGTCAAATGACAATCCCGCTGTCGGACTATTCTCGGCAGTGAACGAGTCAACCTGGGAACACCTGAAACTTATATTCTTTCCAATGCTCCTGCTGACAATGATTGAATTTCTCTGGGCTCATATAAAAGATAAGCCCCTGCCGGAACATTATCTTCCGGCAAGGACTGTCGGTATCCTGTCAGGTATGGCTTTCATTGTGGTCGGTTTCTACACTCTAAATGGTGTACTGGGCAGGAATTATGAGTTTCTGAATATCGCACTTTATTTCGCCGGTGTTATGTATGCATTGAGGGCTGAGAACAGATTAGAATCTAAGCAAATGTGCATAAATGACTACGTTGCCATGACCATCCTGGCTATTCTCGCGGTTGCATTCTTTGCATTTACCAACTATCCGCCTGAACTTGGGATATTTTCGGATCCTACAGCAGATTAACCACACACATCAAAAGCACCACCTGCATTACAAGTATAAGTGGCACTCCAACCGAGAAATAATTCTTTCTTATCTTATGCCTGAACACCACCATTCCAAGCAGAGCACCGATACTTCCACCGGCAAATGCCATTCCGAGCAAGACAGCTATAGGTATCCTGTATCCGCCCTTGATCGCTCTGTATTTGTCAATTCCGAACATGACAAATGTTACAACACTCACTGCCGCAACGAACCAAAGTGTCCATCTGTATTCCACAAACACATCCCAGAATGCAAAGTTCCATTTGCCCGCCGGTCTGAGCTTCCAAGTCATGAACACCGCAAGTTCTATCACACACACGCACACAGTGAACACTCTCAGCATCATATTCGTCTTGGAGGCCGTTCTGTCACACAGTGCAAACGCTATTATCATACCCGGGCCACCTCCGGCAATGGCTATGATCCCCAGCAGAACACTGAGCGCCTTATGGCTTGTTCTCCTGCGTCTCGCGGCCGTAACTCCGTCAAGGACGGCTCCCAGTATATTTATACATATCAGATATATGATCAACTTATCCATTATATATACCCACCTTGTCTACTGACATTGTATACATAGTTCCACTCTCCTATATACTTCTACTGATCTGCGATGAGCACCTGCGGCTGAACCTTTCTGATGTTCCCCGCTCTGATAAATGCTACCACAGAGAATAACACGCTCATAAATACCAATGGTATAACCAGTGATATCACGCTTGTACTTAAATTAAAACTGTATATTCCAAATGATTCAAATCCTGCCTTGAAGAATGGCTTGCTGACGATAAGTGCCAGAACTATACCAAGCAGCGAACCCACAACTGCCGTCACGATAAAGCGGACCGCAAGCTGGCATCTGAGTCTGAAGGATGTAAATCCAAGTGCCTTGTATATTCCGATATCCTTCTGCTCACGCATGAGAACCTTGCCACACACGATTATGACCGTGACTATCACGAATACAGCCCCCAACATATATGTGAGCAATGTGAGTCCCTGTATTGCAATGTTGACTGTACCCGCCACTTCTTCAAAATCATCCTTTGCTGAATGTATTGAATACGTGATGCCCTGATTATCGCCATATCTCTTATCTATCTCCTGGATTATCGCATCACATTCATCAGTATTGTCAAGATCATAACATATTCCTTTGCCGCTCCATTCCTCTTCATCTGAACTGCTTTTGGCAGCTCCACTGACACCAGACTCACTTACGGTCTCTTCGCTGGCAAACTTACTATATGCAGCCTTACTAATTGCAAAGTTCTTGCCCATATCATTTGCCGAATCGTATATGCCGGAGATCACCATCTTCCTTGCCACGCCGCCGCGCTTGACTGTGACTGTGTCACCTACGTTCATGTGAAATCCATCAGCCACATACTGGGTTATCAGCACTTCATTGTCATATGTGCAGGTTCTTCCCTTTCTTATCGTGTTGATCATATCAGGGTCCTCCACTATATAACAATACATCTGCACATCATCGAACAGAAGGTACTCGCTGGACATTTGATATTTTCTATACGCTGTGTGTTCTGATATAACATTCTCTATATCCTTCTGCGTATCCTCATCGACAAACGAAGCAGTCAGGTCATACTTCGTGACTGAAAACATATCCACCAGCATATTCTGTGAATTAAACCAGCGCATCATATCGTTCATAAGTATCATGAACATGGCAAGTATAGCAGTCACTATGATGGCTGCGGCATACTGTTTCTTCTCAGATATAAACTGTCTGTATGCAAGACTCACACCAAGTTTCTTGCCTGAGACCGGAAGTTTCAGAACGCTTGAGAAATGCACACTGTCCCGTCCACCTCTTATTGCCTTTATAGGTGTGGCCTCGGATATTCTCCTTGTCTTCAACATGATAAATGCTGCTACTAGAAGCAGTATCGCCAATATGACACACAGCACAAGTCCTACATTAATATCAGACGGAACTTCAAGTCCTGAAGAAGATCTTGTGGCACTATTTATAATTTTTAGTATCGGAATGGCCAGTGGTATTCCAGCAAACAGTCCAGCCGCCACAGTGCACATATACCCGGCAAGCAACGCCAGCTTCACCGATGCATTTGTCATTCCGACCGCTTTGAGTATTCCTATGTTAACAAAATCCATGTCTATGCTGCTGCCGATGTTGTGTCCTAGAACTATCATAGCCGCCACCAGAAGCAGCACAACAAATATAAGCAGCACCGCGGAGAATACCTTTGTCATAAGAAGCATGTAATTTCCCGCCTGCTCCTTTGATAAAGTTATCCAGCAATATGACGCGAAATCACTCACATTATTCAGTTCTCTCTCAAACTCCATCTCCGTGAGGTCCAGGCCCGGCTTTTTATCTATTATGATAAGCTTTGACAATTCAAAGGATCTCTTGTCATCTTCCAGTCCGCTTCTATTATCTTCCGCAGCCTTTGCCTTGAGATCCGCAAAATCCTCATCTGAGATCAATATCGTCTTTATTCCCATGACCGAAGATCCCATATATGGATCCTCGAAAAATGACGCAACTTTGAAGGTATAAGAACCGTTATCATTGCCCAGCTCGACTGTATCACCAATCTTGCAGTCATACATACCTATGAAACTGAACGGCACACTTACCTCACCTTTTTCAAGCCGGCGATCTGTCATTTTGTTATCCACATCATACTGATCATATGTGAGCACGCTGTCTGTATCATTCAAAACGAAGCTGCTGTTTCCGCCTTTTCCATTGCAGTCCTTAAGCAGCAGATATACAACATCAGTTGCTTTCACTTCCTGCACTGCATCACATTTGCCAATATTCTTTATTATCTTGTCTGCACTTGTTCCATAGGCATCCAGCCTGTTCTCCCCGTAAAGTGCGGCAAGCATACCTCCATAACCAACCTCTTCCATAGCTTCCGAATCATGCCTTATGGAATTCGTGTAGTAAGAAAGCACTGAACAGAATGCCAGAGAAATGATAAGCATGAGCACGAACACACTTATATGCACGCCCTTGTTTCTTCTCATATTTCCTCGAAGCACCATCATGATATATCTCATCCCGGCACCTCCTACCACTGCATGGAACCAAGCCATGCATCTATCTGGCTCTCACGGCTCTTGCGATCTTCTTCAATATATTGTGACAGCTTCAGCTCACCTATGATCCTTCCGTCCTCTATGTAGATGATCCTGTTCGCCCTGATAGCAGCCCTCACATCGTGGGTAACCATGAGTATGCTCTGTCCCTCCACGTTGAGCTCGGTGAGAAGGTCCAGCACATCCTGGGTATTCCTGCGGTTTAATGCGCCTGTCGGCTCATCCGCGAAAAGGATACCCGGACTGTTGATGACCGCTCTGGCAATAGCGCCCCTCTGTGCCTCTCCGCCGGACACCTGTGCCGGAAGTCGGTCAGCAGCACTTTCTATATTCATCTTTTTTATGAGTTCATCAGCCCTGTTTTCAGTCTCTTTTGTTCTCGTATCCTTATTCATATAACCCGGCACAAGTATGTTCTCTCTAATGCTGAGGTTACTAACAAGATGTATCTGCTGAAACACAAATCCAAACTCATACACCCTGAGTTCTGCCATGCGCTTCTCATTGTATTCTGTTATATCCTCGCCATCATATATGACCTTTCCCGAAGTCGGTCTGTCCATCCCGGACAGACTGTAAAGCAGTGTGGATTTTCCCGAGCCTGACGCTCCCATGATGACTGTAAAATCTCCCTTATAGATATCCAGATCCATGTTGTTGAGCACATGATTCTGCACGCCCTCACTGGAAAAGCTTTTGCAAAGATCTCTTGCCTGAAGTATTATATCTGCCATTTTTCTCTCCTTTTTATAGTTGTAGCACGGGGGCATTCAGACATCCTCTACAGATCTTCACCTCGCCACCGTGCTACAACCATATCACCCTATTTATTAACAAGTCCTTAACAAACCTTTCTTGCTGCAAAATATAACACTGCCTCCAGGCCATCAGCATGATTTACAAGTTCCACATCTCCGCCCATTCTGTCCATGAGATAATGGACAATAAATAGTCCAAGGCCCGCTCCAGGTTCATCACCGGAGTTTTCCCCTCGATAAAACTTCTCATATATGAACGGCATATCCTTATCCGGAATTCCTGTTCCATGATCCTTTATGGACAGCCTGTATACCATATCAGCGCCGCTCACATGGACATTCCTTGGAAGTTTTTCGGGCGATATACATTCCGTAACAATACTTATCTCTGTGTCTCTGGCATACTTAGCGGCATTTGACAGTATATTTTCTATCACCTGAACCACTCTTCCCGAATCTGAATGCTCAAGCACTGCCTCGGTTATATCTCCATTCACCACGATATCCATTCCGAGACCTATATCTGACAGGACCTGTTCCAGCAGAGGTTTTATCTCAACCTTATCACTCTTCACCACCAGTCTGTCCAGATCATGCAAGGAATGAATAAACATGTCATTCGTTATGGACGTAACCTCATCACATTTCTTCATGATGACCGACGCATACCTCTCCCTGCGCTCCTGGGTGGCATCCATATTCATGACCAATGCCTCCGCATATCCTCTTATAGATGCGATCGGAGTCTTTATATCATGTGACAGCGTGGCTATAACTGTCTTGTTGTTCTCTATCGCTTCCTGCTCTCTACGCCTTGCATGCACTATCTCCGTTCTCATATGGTCAAATGCCCACGTGAAGCTTCCGAACATATTTACCCGTCTGTACTTAAGTTCGGTGTCCATATCCCCTGTTGCCAGATGTGATGCATAATCCTCCAGCTCGTCAAATGGCCTGAGAACACACACGTATATGTACAGGAATAATACAATCACAACACACAAGACAACGATATACATGATCACTATATTCCTAAGTCCTGACTTGCCGGTATCTATCTTTTGTTCCCTGAGTTCATTCATTACAGCGTCAAGCTTTTCGTCAGCATCTGTGGATCCCGAATCATACAGTTGTTTCACTTCATTCAGTTCCACTATATACTGCCCATATTCATCATCTTTTATCCGCCGTGTCTCGTCCTGCTTCTCCCTGTAGAACAGCCAACCAAAAACTATGGTTATAGCGCACATGAACACGATCAGCATTTTTATTATATTGCTTCTTACTGAATGTCGCTTCATATAAACTCCCTATAGCTGCCAAGTGGACATCCACCTTACAAGCTCATATTATCCTCACCGTCTTTGTCTATTCACTATCTCCCAGCACATATCCCGTTCCCCATACCGTACGGATAAGCTGCGGATGTGAAGGATCTGTCTCAAGCTTTTCCCTGAGCCACCTTACATGCACCGCAACCGTGGATGGCTCCACATCGCTGTACAGCCCCCACACGGCACTCATGATCTGTTCCTTGGTCAATACCCTGCCTCTGTTCTCCGCCATGTATACAAGCAGGTCAAATTCCTTCGGCTTCATATCCACATTACTTTTGTTTCTGTTCACAGTCCGTGCGTGCCTGTTGATCTCTATCTCGTTCCCGTCTGTGTTCAGGGTCAACATCTCAGACTTATTGTCATCAACACCATAAGTTCTCCTGAGTATCGAACGGATACGAGACATAAGCTCTTTCAGTGAATACGGCTTTGCGATATAGTCATCTCCACCCATATCAAGGCCATTCACCTTGTCATCCTCACTCGTCCTTGCACTTGCAAATATGATTGGCACCTGCGAAGTATGCCTGAGTTCTTTACAGAACGAGAAACCTGTACCATCGGGAAGATTGATATCCAGAAGTATAAGATCACATTTGTTATCTGTCAGCACTTCATATGCATCGTCTATGCTGGCTGCGTACAGAAAAGCATAGCCGTTGTCCTCCAGCATATCCTGTATCAGCATAGACAGATCAGCGTCATCATCCACTATAAGTATTGTTCTCTTGTCTGTATGCTTTTCTGTCATCCTATACCCTCCAATATCTTCACTATAGACAATTCATATTATATGACTCTAAACTGCCCACATATCGTCTGTAATATCATCCACAAGCAGTGCATACAGCCAACTATTTTTCTTTATTCACCAGCATGTCATATGTAACACCATATTTCTCCGCTATGTCACTGGCATATGATTTACCAGCAGGTGGCGCTATCTCTATCTTGTATGATCTTTGTGAGCCCTCGTTGTGTACGATCAGCGAATATACCTTGCCCTCTGTACGCCCTTCATTCATCTCATCCACATCAAAGCCCAGCTTATGCATATGGGTGTTGTATATCGTTCTCGTTCCCTTTGTCAGAATCGCTCTCACGGAATCCCTGGCTATATAATAGCCCTCCTCAAATGACGTAGTTGAAAACGTCTCATTGAGAAGTATGAGACTGCGATCATTCGCACCGTCAAATATCTCCCTGAATCTCTTGCACTCCTCACCAAGTCTTCCAAGATCCAGGGTCTTGTCTTCGTCAGCAGGGAAATGTGTAAATACGCAGTCCACTGGAGCAAATTCAAATTCATCACCTGGGATATATATACCACCCTGAGCCAGTACAAAAAGCTGACCTATCGTCTGGGTTATGGTCGTCTTTCCACCCCTATTTGCTCCTGTCAGAATATACACTCTGTGCTCGCTGTCAAAGTCCAGATCATTGGTCACTATGTGCTCCGACTCCTCCGTGTCAAATGCCGCAAGCTTGATATTGTATATGCCACGAGCCTTCATATAATATCTGCTCTTTGAATCGTCCTCCTCGGAAATATCTGCGTTCGGCTGATATGCAGAGTTCACAACCTTTGCCTTGGAAAATGCTGCGCCGCGTTTCTGCAGTTTTTCTATGTACTCAGCCCATCTTATATAGTAAGTGAGCTCAGGTATGAGATCCGTCATATCAGTTATAGTAATCGACACATACTTATTTAACGTCTCCCTCATCCTCTTGACAATTCTTGTTATGAGCTTGGTGACTACCCTGTCTGTATACCGCGTAATATCTTTGGATTTGTCAGAATCAGGAATACCAACCATTCCTGCCGCCAAGTTATTTGCACCTCCAGTTACCACTCTTCCCTGAAGTTCCTGCTGAAATTTGGATAATGCTTCATTTACCGCATCTAACGGCTGAAATCTGAAGTCACTCTTAGCGTCGAGGTTGTCACTTATCTTATCTCTGGACATCAAATGACCGTAGAAATTGCTCAGCACACCGCCCCTCGTAAATTGCTTACTATTTACAGATATCAAGCCAACGCCATCAGCCTCATATCTGCTGTTCAGATTAATTCCTATAGTTATACTTCGAACCTCACCACTCACCTTTTTCAGCTCTGATATGTCCTTCTTCAACTCACTGAAACCGTTGTCCTCATATATATTCTGAACATACTCCTTAAGACCTGTAAATCCCTCGGAATGCAAGTTTTTATCCTTCAGGCAGGAATATAACGAATCTACGCATTCTATGTAATCGTCTATCTCATCAAGTCTGTGCATAAGATCCCATATACCTGAATTCTCATCATAATCGCGTTTAAAGCTGCCGTAATCCTTGAGAAAGCTTATCTTCCCAAGAATCTCCATCATGTCGTCTCTGAGTTTTTTATTTCCAATTATGTCGTCAAACACACCACCTCTGTACTTTGTAACAGATGGATCTGCATATATCCGTGACATAACTCCCATTATATAATTCTGTTCAGACTCATTTGCCGACAGTTGTCTGCATATCATATCAAGCCCAAGGTCATGCATGACCACAGGGCTCAGTACCCTAAATGAATACTCACCATCCGGTACCAGAAGACTGTATTTTCCTGTTGTATTTTTCCCCATATCTACACCTTTCAAGTAATGCCTAAAGCCTGTCAATCCAGCTCATACCATATATCTTCCGCCAAGCTCAATTCTAATTTCTGCCTATCACCTTCATATACGCTGAAACCATCTCCACGACACCGTCCACGCCGAGCTTCGCCTCATCAAGGCACAGGTCATAATGTCCTGAATATCCCCAGTTCTCTCCTGAGTAATAGTCATGATAGCTTCTTCGCTTGGCATCAGTCTCCTCCACAATACTCTTTGCCTTTGATTCTGATATGCCATGCTTGTCCATTATCCTCTTTATTCTGCTGTCTTTATCTCCGCACAGGAATATTCTCACTGCATCGTTCCTGTTCTTGAATGCAAAGTCCGAGGCTCTTCCCACTACAACGCCATCCTGTCCGTCAAGCAATCTCTCAAGTACCTCCTCCGGGGTCTTTCTTCTCTTCACGACAAAGTCATCTGACACCGACTGCATCATAGAATCTATAGCCTTCTCTCCAAAGAAAAACGGATATTTGTCATACACACCCTTCTCCTTTGCCAGCCTTATTATCTCTTTCTTTGTGTAACAGGCTATACCATATTTTGAGGCAAGTCTTGCCGCCACCTCATCGCCGTCACATCCACACTCTCTGCCTATTGTAATTATCATTCTGTGCGCCTCCACTCGTCATTCTTATATAATAGAAATGTCTCATCTCTATAACTCATCAAACAATACACCCCCATTATATTACAATATAGCTGCAGCTGCATCCTATAACTTGCAATATCTACCTCTTTAGAATCCCCGTTCCATACATACGAAATGCTTATCAAAAAGATCACACTCTCCAACCGTTTCAAAACCAATCTTGGCGTATGTCGAAAGCGCCACCACATGTCCTTCTCTGACAAGTATATGAACGCCCTTCATGCCTCTGCTTTTCAGGACATCACAGGCATAGTTCATCATAGTCTTCGCAATTCCCTGTCCCTGCATATCCTTCCTGACGCACAGCCTTGAAAGTTCTCCCGATGGAGCCAGATCTGCTCTCCAGCACGTAAGTGCCTCAACAGCATCGTCGTGATCTATGGATATTGTGGCTACAATCTCTTCTTTGTCATTCTTCATAACAAACAGATCCTCATTCTTCAGGTCAAATGCTATGGTATTCTCGTCAGGATAATTCTCGCTCCACTCACACGGTCCGCCTATCATGGCGTGATAGAGCGAGAGCAGTTCTTCTTTGTCTTTTGGTGTTGCATTTATTATCTTCATATGTCTGATCCTCTTTCTAAAAATGATTACAACAAATCAAGCAGTTCTTTATTGTATATACTATCATCCAGTTCTGGTTCATTCCAATCTGACGCACACATCTCTGAGAATCTTAGAACTGCATTAGCTATCTTAAAATCATCCTCATCTGTACTAAGCAATAGTTTTAACATCGTATATATTTTATTACAAACATCAATATTAATTGCTTTCATACAACTATCCGGTATACCTCTAAAATAGTCTTCCCCTTCGCATTCCCCCGCATGTACATCCTCTATCTTTCCATTTCTGTATACAGCCACACTTAATGCTTTTGCCAACCTTTTCAACACAATATCTCGTATAATTCCTTTTCTTTCAATAAATTTTATTTCTTCATCCGTTTTTAATTTCTTAATCTCGTTTACTACTTCTTTTTCATACAAACTGTATATAGTTTCAAATACCATTATCTTCATACCTCATTATTGTCAATCTATTGTTAATCATAAAGTAATCTATCACTTTCTTTTTAAACGTATCGATTTCGGTCCCTTTAAGATGAATAATATTTTTCTCACTCCACTATTCCCTCACCGTATCCTGTGAAAAAATACTCCTTAAGCAGAGTTATTATCACCTTCTGGCTCTCCCTGCTATGTGTGATTGCATAGTATCTTCTGCCAAACTTCGCTTTCCGCTCTTCCTCACGAATTCCAATCTCCGCCCCTTTTGAGGTAACCCGCTTCGTCTTGCTGCCATCATCCATGTCCAGTTCTTCAATGTAGCCATTTTGCTGTAGCAGACCATTGATAAATGCCGCTGTCAGCTTTTTCATGCCTGTGATTCCCTGTTTCTGATTCAGTTCATTTATACGATTCGCCAGCTCAGAAACAATACATTCATCGACGATCTCCACATCATCAAGCATGTTCGGATCAATATAGAACTCTTTCTTCCTGACTGTTTTCTCTTTTCTGCGCTGCTTTTCCGATTCCACACCTTGTGTCCCTAAGTCACCAGGATTGTCAGAATCCAAAGCTTCCGCTTTCATGCTCTCCACATATTCCGTATGTGCAAGGCAGAATTCGTCTATAATCTCTGCAAATGTCTCTCCATAACTCTCCGTCTTCTGCACTCCCATACCATATACGTTCTTCATATCCTCACTGTTTCTCGGCAACTTAATGCACATATCCTTGAGAGTCTTATCCGAACAAATGATAAATGGCGGCACATTCTGCTTCCTTGCGAGCTCCAGGCGTCCAGCCCGGAGAAGTTCAAACAGTTCCATTCCCTCATCTGTCAGATCAGCCATCACCGCCATCTTTTTCACAGCGCGTTTGTCTGTTATGTATGACTGCTCAGTCTCTTCCTCCGTCACAACACAATTACTGCATTTGTCACATGTGCAAGGGCTTTCATCTCCAAAATACCTCAGTATATACTGTCTCAGGCACTGATCCGTTTCACAATAACGTATCATTTGATTCAGCTTCCGCTGGTCATTTGCCCGCAGTTCATCATCGTCTATGCCTGCATTTGCAGAACTGACCTTATGTTCCAGCAAACGCTTGTTTATCATGATATCCTGCTTTGAGAAGAACAGTACGCACTCCGCTTCCTCACCATCACGTCCGGCTCTTCCAGCCTCCTGATAGTAATACTCAAGGCTCTGCGGCATATTATAATGAAGCACATACCTCACATTTGACTTATCAATACCCATGCCAAATGCATTTGTCGCCACCATCACACTGAGCCTGTCATATGTAAAATCCTCCTGACTCCTCTTGCGCTCCTCCATCGATAATCCGGCATGATACCGACCGGCAGATATTCCATGTGCCACCAGCAATTCGTGTACCTTCTCCACATTCTTCTTGGTAGCACAATATATGATCCCGCTCTCTCCCTCATGTCTCTTGACATAGTTCAATACACTGTTGTCCGTCTCACGTCCGCCTTTCCTGTTCACAACCTTGAAGAACAGATTCGGTCTGTCAAATCCTGTGACAATCGTGACAGGAGATTCAAGTCTAAGATTCTGGACGATATCCCGCCTTACTATATCTGTTGCTGTAGCGGTAAACGCACTCACAACAGGGCGCACTGGCAGCTTATCTATAAAATCCGCTATTTCCAGATAGCTTGGTCTGAAATCCTGTCCCCACTGGGATATGCAATGAGCCTCATCAACTGTCACCATTGCAAGACTTGCCTTGCCGGCAAAATCCAGAAACTGCGCAGTGCCAAGTCTCTCCGGGGTAACATACATGAGTGTATATCTGCCCTGTCCGGCATATTCCAAAGCTTTTCTGATCTGTCCTTCTGTCAATGTACTATTGATATACGCAGCGTGAACTCCCGCCTGGTTCAGTGCCTTAACCTGATCCACCATGAGTGATATGAGCGGTGAGATAACTATTGTCACTCCCCTACCGGCAGCTCCCATCAACAAAGCCGGCAACTGATAACAAAGCGACTTACCGGCTCCGGTTGGCATAATTCCAAGCACATCCCTTCCTGCAAGTATTCCATCTATAAGCTCCTGCTGTCCTGATCTCAGACTGTCATATCCAAAATAGTGTTTTAATGTCTCCTGTAAATTCAATCTATATCCTTTCCAGCCTCTTCAAGCTAAAATAAATAATATTTACAAATCCGAAACCTCCGCCTCAAATGTCTGTTGACTTTTTCTTTAGCATGATTTATTCTTTCCTTATTAAGAAATGGGTTTTCTACTGGGTAGGGTTTTACACCTGACAAGGCTTGCTCGTTTCTTTTTTTATTTCTAAAACATCGTACAGATACATTTTCCCAGAAGCGGCATGTCTGATCAATAATCTTGCACTAAACACATTGTATCGCTCAACCTCACCACTTTCATCGTAAACCGGTAACGCAAATCTGGTATCATATCTATACCATCCATTTTTAGCATTACGGCTATGTTTCTCTTTTTTATTTTCTTCCACTGTTTTGGATGTTGCTATTTCAATGATCTCCGGAATTGCCTGAGCCGCATTTGCCTTTGCTTTTGCCACTGTCCCTTTAATATGTTTTGTGTAATTAGATCCTGTATACTCATCTGGCAGATCCGTACCAATATAAACTATATCTCCAGTCTCTGCTATAGAATAAAACTCTCCCACATACCGGCGCAGATATTTCTCAACATCAGACCATGTTATGGATCGTTTTCCTTTAAAAATAATATCATTGATAACTACAATATTATTCCCATCCACATCCTGTATAACGGCAACATTCCTCTGTGGTGTCTTCATCTCATTTGGCTCAACATTGTCAATGAGCTCCATATATCTAAGCATATGTTTTCTCACCTGGTCATCCGACCTGCGATAACACTCGATCAGATATCTCTCCTCGGCACTATAATCAACACTGCTGTTCTCCGTCTCATCATCGCCAAGCAGCTCTGCCAGCGACATATCAAATGCCCTACAGATAGCAACCAGCTTATCCGCCTGTGGATTGATCTTCTTCTTTTTCCAGTCATTTATCGTGCTGGTGGAAATCCCCGTTCTTCTCGAAAGCTCTGATTGGCTCATATTCAGTTCGTCAAGCCTTGCAAATATCTTCTCATATACCTTCACAATGTACCCCCGTTTCACTTCCGACTTTTCGGATATTGTAGCACATATCCACCTTTACTGCAATATCTTAGATTCGATTTTCACTCCCGCCGTGCTATATTGTTCTCAGCAAATGAATGTACAAAGGCGCACAAGCTCCCAACGGAACTGTGCGCCTTTGTATTTTAAGGGAAAGGACTAAGTAGTAAATGGTTGTACAAGCCATTCACCAGACTCTGTGACTTTGTAATATTTGTCCTCATCAGTATCAACTAGAAGGACCGGAATAATGCCGCTGTCCAGCACCGTTCCATCAATGTAATAGTGCGATTCACCGTCGTAATAAACATCGTGAAATCTTGGATCCCCGGAGATCTCTGCTGTGCCAACGTGACCGGCTACAACCTTCATATCAAGTCCTTCTATCTTCCCGGTCTCCGCCGGATACTTGTTGACATAAGTGTCCTCGCTGGTCATCCATTCCCACATGTCACCGGCTTCCTCATCAATGCCAGCATGGACAAATATCGTGTTGCCCTCTGTAAAATACCTCGGAAGATTCTCGATCCATCTTATATATCTGTCATCATCACATTCCCGGACGTCATCTGCATCGTCATCAAAGACTCCGATCAGCCGGTTTATACTCGAGTCTCCCAGAAGAACAAATTCCTCATGGTTACCCATAAGAGCAACTACCTTATCAGGACCATATTTCTTCTGCAGATTCATTATCTTATCCAGGACTGCATAACCATCTGCACCTCCATGAATATAGTCCCCAAGCAGGCAAAGCATAGTATCAGGCTCATCCAGGTGATCCCACACCAAAGCTAAAGCATCCACGAATTCAGCTATGCAGCCATGAATATCACTCATACAATATATCCTCATAAGCACTCCTCCCTGTTCTCTTGAACATCAGTCTCCTGTGTAAAATTCTTTGCCGTCATCAAGCCTTATCGCCGCAAGCCGCCCGCTTCTTCTCACCGCACCGCAGTCGATGGCGATATGATTATTCTGTCTGTATATGTATCCAGGTCTGGGATTACCCGGTATGCCTTGTGTCGGGGTATGGCCTGTCACTACATAAGTGTCGTCAAAATACTGAATATCATACTCCGCGCTTGCCCAGATAAGTTCCTCAATCGTGTAACTCTCGATCGGTTTACCAGGATAAAAATCCCCTAGCCCGCCGTGCACAAGTAGATATTTCTGTCCAGCTACCGATATCTCCTCTATCTCTGGCATATCCTCTATGAAGTCAATGACCTCTTGCTGCTTCGCTCTGTCCAGTGCCCGAAACCCGTCTATGGTCGTCTTGCTGCCATTGTACTGCCATGTTACCAGGTTCTCCAGCATCTCTTCAGACACCTCAGACAACGACTGTTCCGTTATCTCAGTAGTCAAAAACTTCAGGCAATCAAGTGCCATGTCCTCATGATTGCCAAGCATGCAGATCACATTTGACATGCTCATTATCTTGAGCAATGTTTTGATCGGATCTGGTCCCCTGTCCAGAACATCGCCCAGAATGTAAAGGGTATCCGTCTCTTTCAATTTAATCTTGTTCAAAAGCTCAATGAATTTGTTATACATTCCGTGAATATCTGAAATAACATATGTAGCCACTTAAATCGTCCCCCCAATATTTATAATATTAATCCCACCATATATGAAGCTCGCCTTTTTCTCTTATTATTTTTCGCATTTCTTCATATCCGCCGCTACAAGCCACATCTGCATGAAGATCCTCACATTCTTTGATCAAATCCTCTATTTCTATATCAGATAGCTTTCGGTTCAATACAAAATCAACGCTGTTATATGATAATCCAACTATCTCCGTGCCAAATCGCTCTTCCCATTCCTTAGCTCTATTATACATCTCTGCTGCTGTCGGCGTAGAGTTCCATCCTCCCCAATAATTTCCAAGTACTGCAAATACTTCATAAGTGTGATCAATATTTTTAAAATCAACAACTACTCCCGGATTAGGGTTACTGATATCAACAACCCTGTTATCACAATAAAATTCGTTCTTGTCTGTCTGGTGTATATACTTTTTAAAGAACTGGAACATACAAGGTTCATCACTCGCTTCAATATTTATCTTTTTTCCCATATGTATTTCCTCATTTATTATTAACCTCTTGACTGCCCAATTCATGCATAGAATCTCTCACCTGTTTCCAAACATATGCAGGCCAGCCTCCCATTTGGCAAGCCACATCCGCAATCCAGCATGTACACATTTTCCAAATCATTCGTCCAAATTGAATGTTGTCCATCAAGATATCTACCATGTGAATTGTTATACTGATAGCTTGAATCTGTATGGCCTACAAGTGATACATACCCTTTCACGCCCTGGCGCCAATACTCTTCCATGTCATAAAGACCTTCCAGATACAACGTATCATCCTGTTCTACAAGTGCTGGATCAAATGTCATGGCATGCGCAAGAAGATATTTCTTTGATCCAATATTGATCTCTATCTGCAGGGGCAGCCCCATTATCAAATCAGCCAAATTCAATAGGTCAACCTGAGTAAGTCTATCCTTCATCATATCAAATGAATTATATATATATGGTTGTATACTACGCCTCTCTTTCTCACACGCCCCATGATATGAGTAGATATACTCTGCTAAAAACTGGTCGTGGTTTCCTCGAATCCACCTCAAGCTAGCCTGCATACCCAGCCTGCAAATTCTAAAGTAAACACCAACTGGATCAGGAGCGTCGCCTCCTCTATCAAAAGCATCCCCAAGCAGGACGATTTCATCCTGTCTTGAGGGGGCTATCTGGTCTATTATACTATTAAACTCTTTTATCGAATTATGTATATCGCCAATAATATAATGTCGACAATGCATATATATGTCCCCTTACCACTATAATAATCTTCCAGCAATTTTTCCTTCATATCATCATACCAGGCTCTCTATGTAGATTGGGAGCAGTATAGTTCGTCTCTGCCATTTTTACGTAGTTCTTCGTTGGTCATAGGTCTGTGATGTGATTGTACAAATGCCACTGCCCTCTTTATTTCTTTCACCATTTTGATTTCCTGTTCTGAATATTCATCATATTCCGTCACGATATCTACATGTTCCGGATCTTGCAAAACCATAGCTAACACGCTATCGAATCCATGGACGTGATCCATCTCGCCATTATACATCAAATGATATATTAACCCCATTCCAGAGAACTCCGTTGCAATATAATTTACATCTCCACTTTCAAAACCATATCCCATCTGCACACACCATTTACCAGTAGCCTCATCTTGAACCGGGATATAATTGCCAAGATATCTTTGCTCTAATAAATCATCAGAACCACCCGCATATTCAGGCTTACTATTATCGTTTTCACCCATAGCATCCTTTTTGCTATATAAATTCGTAAGATAATTGAGATATGCCCTTCTTTCATCTTTTTCATTTAAAGTTATACGCTCAATGTATATTGGATTAATGTGCTCGTGTTCAAACTCTCCCTGATAAGCTGCTCCGTCAAACTTAATATCTACACAAACCTGAACATCTGAATAATCCCCTTTAACATTTTTATAGAACTCATATTCTTTATCAGAATAATTGAGAATTATTCCTACTTTTTCACAAAACTCAGTTGTATTCCAGTCACCATAGAGGCATCTTACAATATCCCCATGTCGAAAGTCATGTGGAATAAATACAAAGTCAAAAAAAGATTCATTATAAGATAAATTCTCTAATGCCTTTGATATTCTATCTTTTAACGCGTCATCAGATATTTGGTGCATAAAATTATTTAGCCATTTTACTTTTTCTTCATATGAAATCATAATATGGTTTGCAACAATCGTTGCCTTCTCCAAATCCGTGAATTCATAATGAATGCTATGCAGGTAAGCTCTTGTATCTTTTGACGGTATAAATTCATCGATAAAATCTTTCCCCATTCTCTTATTCTCCTTTCGCACGTACAATATAAAAGTTCCTCCCTCTATTACTTGTGTGTCCAATTACAGCCAGCAGTATCCCATTATTTCTAGAAAAAGTCTCCCAGCCTTAATGTAATCTTCCTCGACTTCATGCTCCTTTTCTTCAGACCAATCATAATCCTCTAAATATTCTCTGATAGATGGATTTAACCTGCAAAGCATTTTCCCTTTAAACGGATGTCTGGTTACATAGTCAAAATGTGTATCCAAATAGTACTTATACCGCAAATATTCACCGGTCTTTTGTATGATCCAATCTATAGCTTCCCCGATAGAAAATTCATTTCCCTCAAATATAACAGTATGCAATTCTTCATCATGAATACTATTCTCTCTGTACATGCGCATATGTGAATAGAGCCACTCAGCAAAAGATGCATCTATGTTAAAAATATCTCGGTAATCAAATCCATATTTATATCGTTGATACATTCTATATCTTTTTTTCTCAGTAACAAAATTCCCAGCATATATCGCTCTTGAAATGCCTAATTCAGAAAGATATAAATTTTTTCTCATCTAACGCTTCCTTTCATCTTTTTCTCTCTTTAGTCTACAGAAAAAACCCTTTACTCGTATATCAACTATTAAATCTGTCAATCACTCCATACCGAATTTCTCCCGGACAAGCTGCATTGCGGTCTCAACGTCTATCTTGCCCAGCACCAAAAGAAATATAGGAGCACTAAGCTCATTCAATATCTGTGGCATTGACACCGTAACCGCATCCATAACCTCCAGCGGCGCCATATCGCATATATTATAATCGATCATCGTTGTCGCAGTTATATCATAGCTGTCATCCTCAGTAACATAAATACGTGGACATATCAGGCAATTTGCACTATATAATGTTCCATCTGCTCCATCGTGGCTCTGAGGCCAGACTCTGGCATTGATAAAGTTCATAAGTCTGTAGAGGGCATCCTTATTAGTTGATTCCTCCACCCAGGAAGCTGCGTTCTGAGTATAGAACACCCTTGCCTCAATGCATGAATCATAAAAAGACAGCTCCGCCTCTAGCCTTTTGTCCGGACAATCATAGCAATGTGGCAGTGCCACTACTATACCCGTACTGCCATTATCTGTATCTAAGCACTCATGAAATTCCAGTGTGTGCTGTTTAAGATAATCCACACACATCTTCTTCGCCTTTAATTTATTCATCATCAAATTATCAAATTCCTCCTTTTCAAATGTATCACTCAATGCTTATTCTAGCTTACAGCAATTTTATGTATTTGTATGTACGCATTTTTTAACACATTTTCATCATTTTTCTCATTATTAATGTATCATATTTGTGTCACTAGTGATATAATCTATAAAAAGCTAATTTAAATGCATCGATATTACGCCAATAATATGCAAAATCAACGGAGAAAATTATATGGGAAAGCACAGTCTGAGTGACACACATACCAACAATTTTATTGAGTTTAAGAATCGTTTAAGTAAAGCAAGAAAGGGTATAGGTATGACGCAAGCGAAGGTATGTGAATCCATAAACCTCAGCAATCGTTCCACCCTGTCCAATTTTGAAAGTAAAAAGATGGAAAGGCTCCCTTCACTTGATGAATTTGTGGATCTATGTGATCTATACAATGTGGATCCCAACTACCTGCTCGGATTTGATGAGGTAAGAAATTTTACAGTAAAGACCTGTTGCGACGAACTAAAGCTTGATGAGAATGCTGTTATAACTATCATGAAGAACAAGATGGCTCCCATCCTGGTAAACGAGCTTTTTTCTGGTGATTCCTATGCAGAGATAGAACAATATGTAACATGGCTGAATTATTACAACAAACTGAGGGATGTGATCACGACAGCTTTCACCAGCTCTTTTATATCCAGACTGGAGCTGCTTTTCAGCAGATATTACACCTCCACTTTTCCACTGGACTACTCAGAAAATACATTTATCCGTTTTTTGAAATCAGAGGAAATATTTAAGAAATACAAGGATATATACGAATTTATGGACAAATGTTTTCTCACAGAAGCAAGAAATAATCTCACCTTTTCCTATCCAGACTTTGATAATCTGAATGAATCCGAACAACACGATGCAGTACTTTCTATCATTGCATTGCACTCATATGCCTATCTCATGAGCAGGGTTCATTTCGAAGATGTAGAAAAAAGGCTTATGGAGCAACTGACAGGCGTGATCCGCAGAGTCTCGCACGAATACCCTTTCAGGACGGTCTAAGTTTTTTCTTATGTTGCTTTTCAATCCTTAACTGCTTCCAGAAAAAGCATCGCCTCAATCGCCGGTGTCTTTGAAGCATATTCGGCATTCTCTATGCCATTGGTAAGCAACAGCCGTTCCCAAAGCTTAGGATAATTGGAGAAATCAAATGTGTTGTCATCCAGTATCACGTATTCATCTATCCCAGGATGTTCCGCCAGATAGCTCTGGATGCCCTCACCTCTGCCAACCCAGACATCGGTTGTCTTTCCAGACAGGCTTAGTCCAAATTTGCCCAGCATAGATACAAGATATGAGAAGTCGTCCCCGTCTTCTCTCATAAGCTTCCAATCCGAAGTCAGAACGATCTCCGCCTTGCCAAACTGTTTTAACGCCTTTTTCAGCAGCCTCACTCTGGACTCGTCTATCCCTGTTCTCCCACTGGGCGCCCCCACAACTGTCGTCCGGGTATTCAATACACCATCTATGTCCAGAAACAATGCAAAGCTCATATGGCTTCTCCTTTCTTGTGAATGCCAGCACATATATAATGCGCTGGCATTTACCATTTATAAATCTCTCTTATCAAGATCAACTTATATCATATACACTTCTAAGTCTCAGTTTATCCGCACTTCCACTTATAACCTTTACAGTCTTTGAATCTGCATTCAGGTCAAAATAATTGATGAACAGTCATAAACTGATCCGTCCGCGTACACCTCGCCACAATAGCAAGGTAGAACGCAGACATAGAAAAGATCAGGAACGCTTTTATAATCAGGTAAAGCTTATAAGTTAAAAATCGTAGCTATTATCATACACCTCACCTTTATCCTCTTCGTCGTACCCTCCCAGCACCTCATTATAATAATACTCTAACTCCAGAGCCTCCTCTTCCAATTCTAATTCGTCAAGGGCCTCATTTTCGTCAATATACTCTTTATTCTCTTCGCTATACTTCGTTATGAACCCCCTCAACAACACCGCAGGGATTTTCCTCTCTGCTCTACATACCCGCTTGAAGTTCCAGTATTCCTTTTCGTTTACTTTAAAAGTAATTGTGATATTATTATTCTGCATCTTATCTCCTTTATATCATATCTCCGCTCTTGATATAGTTTGTTTTTACATTTTCTTTCGACAAACTTCTCGGTGTCTCTGATGACTGTTGCCTTATTCAACTAAGAATCCGATAGATAGCAGCTCGATTTCCACTAGTTCTTTTGGGCTTACCATTCTGCAGTAATACCTGCTCTACCTTTTGGAATCTTCCAGGTAGCCCAATCTCTCTGGCAAATTTTTTACCAATCCTTGCCTTTACTACTTTAGGCTTTCCTGCATATGTCATATCGATTTGAGTATAGGTTGCAGATGCTGCGTTGATATCAAATTCAGTTCCAGCATTTGCCGAATCAGAAACATATGCGGCAATCTCATTTAGTACATCTTTTTCGATCTGAGCTTCTGTTTTGGAATTAGGGCCAACCAAACCATAAAACTTGTTAAGAACATCAATGACAATAATACTCACATTGACTCCTTGACTTGCAGCCTCGACCTTTAACTTCTCTTCAAGCTCTGGTCCTGGAAAAAAC
Source organism: Coprococcus aceti (assembly GCF_025567285.1). Taxonomy (NCBI): domain Bacteria; kingdom Bacillati; phylum Bacillota; class Clostridia; order Lachnospirales; family Lachnospiraceae; genus Coprococcus; species Coprococcus aceti. The sequence continues at coordinate 16,058 of NZ_JAOQJT010000012.1, read as the reverse complement.
TGGATCCTCATAGACTTCACTCCTTTCTTCTATTATTTGTATATGAGTGGTAGCTACTGCACTCATATCGTATTTTCACTATACCATAAGCTGTTTATGAGTTCAATACCCTACACTCATATTTTTATTCTTTTTTTACTAGTAGTATCTTTTTCTTTATTATTACGTATTTTGACTCACAATATCCGAAGAACTCATCAGTTCCCTCGTCTAAAAATCCCTCCATGACAAGAGCTGTACCATCTTAAAGTCTTTCCGGCTTTGTTGATACCACTCCTGTCTATTCTCATTGCAAGTGTGTGGTATATGTGCATTCACAACTCGGAAATATCCGTAATCAGTATCTATATCTACGTACTCATATAAGATAGAATCCTCTAAGCCATCAAGGATCCTAGTATTATGTTCGTGATAGCCCTCCGCATTGATAAGTAGCACATTTATAGCTGATCTAAAATCATTTCTATAAGCCTTCGGCAATACCATTACATAACCTTGGAACTCGCCTCTTAGTATGTCCAGATATTTATTGTCTTTTCCAGATATCACTTCCGAAAGCCCGAAAAGCCAGGCCTCTGGCGCCTCTTTTTTATGCACTTGCAAGCCCTCTTAAGGCGATCTCCCTAAGCTTTCTTTGGTTGCATTCTAGGTATAGCCTGCTAGATTCCAAGATATAATATACTTCTCTTTGTCCATATGTTTCCTTAATTCTCTTTTTTACTCTTGATTTAACACTCTTATTGTAATATGCTCAGTTTGTTGTGTACTCGCAACAAACTTTTAATCTGTTGTCATTTTGCGACAAATTCTTGGCCAGTTCAAGTATTTTTTCACAATTTTTCGAAAGGAGTTTTACACACATGAGATTTTCAACAAAATACACCTTAGCTTTACAGATCCTCATCATATGCTATTTACACAAAGATGAAAAAATAACAAGCAACTTTATCGCTGCTCACACAGGAGCTGATGCATCTATTATCAGATATACCATGCTGGACCTAAAGAAAAAGGACTTGATCGTTTCTAAGCCCGGTCCAGGTGGGACGAACTTAAACTGTGATCTGTCCAAGCTCACCCTTTATGATGTTTATGAACTGGTAGCAGAGCCTTCTGACAATTTACTGAAATTTTACGATTTTCCTGATACTGCAACTACCATCGATAAACAAATTAAAGAATCCGCAGATGTAATATTTGAAAACATCAAGCACCAAATATTTAATACAATGAAAGAAACCTATGTATCCGATATCTACAAAGATATAAATCTCGATTGATAACCATACCACAGAGATAATAATTAGGAATTCGAACATTATCTCATTTCTATTAAACTACCAGTTGATTGACCAATCCGGGCAAAAGGATAGATAATTAGTATACTATAAAATATAGAGAAGTGAGGTGGCCTCTGGTATGGATAGTTCAATGCTCGAGCAGGAGATAAATGTATATTCAGATAAATATGATATAAAGGGCGTCATAAAGGACTACGGCATGGTGATCAAGCTGGTATTTTCATATAACGGACGCAGGATAGTGATGGGAATGTCCAGACCATTTCCGGGAAGCAGCTATGAGCTTCTAGGACAGCAGATCATCGATTCCTATGTTGACAATTTGGTAAATGATAACGAAAAGCTCATGCTTCACTACTGGTATGTTGAGTCATTTGTATCAGATGGCGAACGATACCAGATGGGACACGGCGTCGTAACCGGACATCAAAGACTCACAGATGGCACATGGATCCATACTTCGGTTGTAAATGATATACATGTAGATACCGAGGCCGAGGAGCTCGTTGTCACAACTATGAACAGCGTGTATCACTGTCCTCTTGCGTACTGCGACTGGGAACATCAGAATGAGTACTCAGATGTTATTCCAGACTATGAAGTCCTGAAGATGAAATATAAAGGAATGGACACGCTGCTCAGACCTGTTATAGAACCGGGAAAAGTTCTTCTTGTACTTGCCAATTTCTGTGAGTATTACTTTCATTCACTGTATTATGTGCCAGAAGATTCTGAAGACAACACTCCCTGCGAATATTCGGCATACCCGCACGTCGGAACATTTCAGGACAGCTTTCTGATAAGTGCATACAATAAAGGGCTGGAATGCAATGAGCTTGTTGACGTGAGATATTTCCCGCATTATCAGAATATCGAGTTCTACTCCGAATATACAGACGAAAAGCCATTATATGTAGAAAATATCGGCTACAGCGTGATCTATGTACAGTCAAGTGCCGGAACGATCAAGCTTGCCCCTGGTGAACGCAAGGAAGTTATACCTGAGAATGCCGAAAAAGAGCCACCTGTTCTTCCGGATGGCGATCTGTATCCTGCGGGGGTATACTAATTTATCTCTCATCTTCGAAACTATGAAAATTGAGAATGCCAGCGCATTTTAAGCGCTGGCATTTACTATCTGTAACTCTATCCTATCAAGGTCAATTTATATCATATACACTTCTAAGCCTCAGCTTATCCACACTTCCACTTATAACCTTTACAGTCTTTGAATCTGCATTCAGGTCAAAATAATTATCCGACAGAATCAGATCCTCATTCTGGTTCAGGATCTCCACACTCTTCGCATACGCATCCGCACTGACTGTGATATAGTCGCCATCCACTGTCGCCTGCAAATGAGGCTCCTCGTAGCAGAAATACTTCGGATATGAGAATATGACAGTCCCCTCTGATATTACCTGTCCTTTCATGCTTGCCTGATAGCTCACATACTGATGGTAAATGTCGATACCAGGAAGTTCAACCTTGTCAAGCCATACGCTCGTCAGCGCTGGCGCAGTGATCTCCTCCTCGTGGGATTCAAGAACACGAGCTGACGCATCCCTCAACTGCCAGGACACAAGTATTTTCTCTGTGTTCATGGTTTCATTTGCCACACAGAGGCGTATGGACTTCGGGAATTCAAATGGGAGTCTCACCAGCTCCTGTCCGCTTCCAAGCATGCCCTCCTCTTCACAGGAGATCATGATCGGAGCAAAGAAACGTCTTGCATAGTAGTGCAGCGCCTTTAAGCGCTGGCAGTAATCCACACTGGACCAGGATGCAACCGGCCAGCAGTCGTTGAACTGCCAGTACACTGCTCCCATGCACCTGTCATCATTTCTGTTTCTTCGAAAATGCTCGACGCCATACCTGATAGCATCCGCCTGCAGAAGTTGCGATGCGTAGATAACCGTCTCGAAATCAGATGGATATCTATATGTCTGTTGCATATAATTCATTATCTTTCCATTTGCCGAGCCATTTCTCTGATGCCGCTCCATAATGTATGAAAAGATATTCATATCACGCTCATCATCCGTAAATGTCTCAACAGTCTTCTTTGAAGGAAATGACTGGAAACCGAATTCGGAAATATATCTGAAGTAAAACTTTCTGTACTCAGAAAATGGCTTATCACCATGCCACACAGCCCAATAATGCACATCACCACGGTTCTCGTCTCTCGGATCATCAAATGAACCACCTGAGGACGGGCTCGCTGGCCAGTAGAATACCTGTGGAGCATACTGCTTCATGATCTTAGGGAGAATTCGCTCGTACATAATAATATAGTCCCGCACCTCGCTGTCCTTGCTCACCCATTTTCTCTCCTTAACAAACTGCTCCATCTCATTATTGCCACACATAAGCCCAAGTGACGCATGATGGCGGATCCTCTTTAAGTTGTCAATAAATTCCGCGGTGATATTTGCCTCAAATTCTGGTGTGAGATCGTAGACAGCACACGCAAACATGAAATCCTGCCACACCACAAGTCCCATCTCATCGCACATATCATAGAACCAGTCGTCAGGATAATATCCACCGCCCCACACACGTATAGAATTGAAATTCGCAAATACCGCCTTCTCAAGCAGAGCTCTTGTGGTCTCAGGTGTCACACGTCCAAGAAGATGGTCCTCCGGAATGTAATCCGCACCCATGGCAAATATATTTACACCGTTTACGCAGGTGGCAAACCTCTCTCCCCATTTGTCCTTTGTACGGTCCATGGTTATTGTCCGCAGGCCGATCTTTCTCGTCCAGTTGTCAACCACCGTACCATCATCTTTCACAAGGTCAACGGAAACATTGTAAAGGTTCTGCTCACCATACCCACGCGGCCACCAGAGCTGTGGGTTGTCTATATGTATATTCTTCGTGTTATCTTCATTCAGTATCTTGTTTATAATTTCGTTTCCAGCCGGATCAATTACTCGCACCCTCACACCCAGCTGTCCCGTCTCTGATCCAGAACCGATATGCTTCCGGGCAAATTCTATCTCCGGCTTTATATCAAGTTCCACTGTGTCCTGACCATGATGCTGCAGGATTTCAACAGAATCTATCCGTGCAGTATCAATTCCAAGCAGGCTGACCGGTCTCCATATTCCTGCATCAGGAAGGTGAGCGCCCCAGTCCCAGCCAAACATGCAGTGAGCCTTTCTGATATGTACAAATCCATTCATGGCATCCTCGATTCCCCGTGTTGGAGCCTTCGCAAATGCATCTGCGATGAACTTTGTCGGCGAATAAAAATATACACTTAATATATTATCCGACTGCTTCAGGATATCCTTTACCGAATACTCCCATGTCCTGTGCATATTGTCGGCGTGTCCAAGCTTCACACCATTGAGCGTGATATCCGCAATGGTGTCCAGCCCTTCAAATCGAAGGATAACTTCATCCGATTCCAGCAGCTCATCATCACACGAAAAGCTGGTGCGGTACTCATAATCGTAATCCATCAGCTTCAGTGATTCTATCTCATTGTCCTTCCAGAATGGATCTTCCATCTTGCCCGCCTGCAGCAGATCCCCATACACCGATCCCGGCACTGTCGCCGTGATCCAATCGTCATCACCTACGCGATGCATTTCCCAACTGTTGTTTACATCAATTTTTTTCATTTTTTCTCCACGGGGACGTTCCTACTACAGCATCATCTCTGTCCACTCTTTCTCTTTAAATCCAGTCAGCACGAAACCTTCAGCAACGACAAGCGGTCTCTTCACCAACATGCCATTTGTCGCAAGAAGCTGCAACTGCTCATCCTCGCTCATGTCCGGAAGCTTGTCCTTCAGTTTCATCTCCTTATACAGCATGCCGCTCGTATTGAAGAATCTCTTGAGCGGAGGTCCACTCTTCTCATACCATTTCTTAAGCTCCTCATATGTAGGATTATCATCCACAATGTGACGCTCCGTGTATTCTATCCTATTCTCGTCAAGCCATTTCTTTGCCTTCTGGCAGGTTGAACACTTTGGGTAACATATAAATTCCATCGTCTTTTCTCCTTTTCTATTTGGCTTATTGCTACAAGCCTCAATTTCATCATATCAAGTTGCTTAATGATTTTCTCTCCAATATTTCTGACAAATGGCGCACATTCCCATGTCATTTACTCTCAGTGGAGAAAAATACTTCTTTATGTTTATTGAAAATACAGTGTTATATTCTCCATTGCCATCTCTCGAAGTAATCTTGTCCGGCATATCCGGGTTATAACCCATTGAGCCACAGCAAATGCAGGTATTCATCCATTTTGCCATCTTGGGGTATTGTTTCAGGTAGTTTAGGGCTTCGGTTTTTCTGTCCAGGGAGTCTCCTTATCTTCTTTATCCTTTTTAGGCAATGCTAAATACTGCATTGGCTATATTACAGCCTCATTTTCTTTATGCTCATTTACAGAAAGATTCTCCATCAAATTTTCACCAATTTTGTAGGTGGGTAACTTATCGATTGCCATTTGAACCTGAAATTCATTTAGTTCGATCTCAACATCATGAATGTTTCCGCTTTTTGGCAGTCTGACATGAATAACTGCAAAATGCTGAAACTCCTCCGTATTATAAATTCCATCCTCATACTTCTTAAGGCGTACTATTTTTCTTGATATTCCTTCCACCAGCCGATAATCTACTGCATATATTTTTTCTCTGTGAATCCATGTAAATGTGTAGTTCCAAATGCTAAAGCATTTGTTTTATAGAAAAGCATTTGACTTTTTAAATATGACGCTTCAAGCTCCTCATAATCAATATCACCCTTCAACCACTTCCGTACCGGCATTCCTATATACAGTGAAAACTCTAGCCAAAACAAAAATCCGAATAGGCAAAATCCTATGATAGCCATATAATAACGCCCTAAAGGAATAAGACACAAGGTACAAAACATTAGGAACAATGGCAATATCATTTTGACAAGATATTCCCGTCTTTGAAATCTTTTTAATAAATCCAGTTTCATGCTTTGATATTTAGGTTTCTCAAATGTGTGCTCATTGAGATAGGCTACATATTTCTCATGCCACTCAGGGCTTTCAAAATAACTGCCATTCATATATTGTGCTTTCATCTCACGAGCTTTCGTATCTGCTTTACTTTCCTTGCAATACGCATAGAGCAAATATGCAATGAGCATCGGACAAACAATGCATGCCGCACATTTTCCAGCCATATCTCCTATGACAAAAAACAGAAATAGTCCCATAAGAACTGTAAAAACAATATACACAACCAATGATTTCTTTGTCATAGCGAATGGAAATTTGTCATTTTTTCTCATATAATTCTATTTTCTCCAACTACGAACTCATTTCACAACAATAGGTACAACTATTCGCGTACACATTATCCGTCAGAACCACCTAAATACCGCATAAACTCAAGGTTTCTTGCTTAGCAAGCAGACGGTCTTCACATGAAAAGACAGCACTCTATGAATTACCGATTTGTGTCTGGAAGTTACTCATCCGAACCCATCCACATCATCACTGGTTTCATGCTACTTCTTCGCATTCTCTTCCAATTCCAACATGTACTTATCAAAATCAGACATGAACAGCCTATCCTGAATAACACGATATTTTTCAAATTCAGTTTCAGCTTTTGCCTTGGCAATCTCAGCAGTGATTTTGCCTGCATCCTGAAGAACATCTCTGTCGTCGGCCATCAAGAATAAATCCAAACGCTTTGCCCAATCCTCCATCGTCATTGGAATATGACGTTCCGCCCGATCCTCTGCCAAATCCAGATAAGCAGATACAATACGCTCTAATGAACGCATTTCCTTCTCTGAAAGATAATTCTTCGCAACACTCACATCACTTTTTACAATCTTGCCTTCCGGCGCTGCTGCCCAAGTAGTTAATCCCATGTGTGGCTTATCTGCATCAGCCCGCTCATAAATCAACTCTGCTGCTGTATGTCCGTGAACTGCATAATGCATCTTGTTTTGAACCTTTGCAAAGAACTGCTTTGTTGTTTTTGCTGTTCGGTCATAATCAAGAGCTGTAGCATAGATGTCCGTTATTTTCTGATAAAATCTCCGCTCAGAGAGACGGATCTCACGAATCTGCTCAAGCAGGCGGTCAAAGTATTCTACTGTAAGCACAGAGCCACCATTTTTCAGACGTTCGTCATCCATGACCCAGCCTTTAATAGTGTAGTCTTTCACGATACCATTGGCCCACTTGCGGAACTGCACCGCTCGCTCATTATTAACCTTGAATCCGACCGCAATAATCATTTGGAGATTATAATGCTTTGTATCACGAGTCACCTGACGGGAACCTTCCGTTTGAACTATCCGGAAATTCCGGATAGTTGAATCTTCCTCAAGCTCTGAGTCGGAATAAATCTTCTTAATATGCTCATTGATTGTACGAACATCCACATCATACAATGTGGCCATCATCTTCTGTGTCAGCCATATATTCTCATCCTCATAGCGCATCTCAATACTGTCCTGCTGACCACCGATAGAGGCAACATAGGTTAAATATTCTGCTGCACTGGAACGGATGGTTATTTCATCCTTTTTCTTTTTCAAATAAGAGGTCTCCTTTTGCAAATACTTATTTATTTCTCCAATATTTCTGACAAATGGCGCACATCCCCATGTCATTTACTCTCAGTGGAGAAAAATACTTCTTTATGTTTCTTGAAAATACAGTATTATATTCCCCATTGCCATCTCTCGAAGTAATCTTGTCTGGCATATCCGGGTTATAACCCATTGAGCCACAGCAAATGCATATATTCATCCATTTCGCCATCTTGGGGTATTGTTTCAGGTAGTTTAGGACTTCGGTTTTTCTGTCCACTTGGTCTCATTAGTAATCTTTCTTCTTATTCTCATCAACTATAATCCAACGTCCGCTTTCCTTCTATTGCTCCATGCCTCGTGGTTGTTGCAATTTTTGCAACAACCACTTTTTCATCTGATTCACCATTGCGTACTGCATGGTAGTGTCAATTTTGGAGTGACCAAGTATTTTCTGCAAGTTCAAAGTATCAGGCGCACATTAACACGGTACTAGATGCACCTACCCCCTTGTGACTTCATCTTTAAAGACATCTTAATTATAGTACATGCGGAAACAATTCTAAGATAGTTCATCCATCATAATTATGTCAACAGTGTTGACACTTTTCATTATCCTTATAATGCTAAATAAGACTACATGCCTTTTTATATCCACTATAGGGTGTTGTCAATACATTCAAACGTAAACAAAAGATGTATTATTATATTTTACTTTATCCCACCATGTTAAACCAATTTACCAAACGTCATTCTCGGAGTATCTTTTCCACATAATTTATTAACACAAAAATTTACAATCCGACTTATCGAAAACAATTTTTAAAACGTTCAAGTATGTTTGTATAATAATCTCTTTCACCTATAAAATGCATATATGGAATTGATTGAATCCATACACTCTATGATTAATAATCTACATATTTAATTTACAGCATCAAAATATCCAATGATTCCTATATATCCGTCTTTCTTCATAGGAGACCACAATGTATGCAGTTTCAGACTATACATCTGGCTACCATTTTCCACCTTCGCTTTTATCTGCACAGAGTATTGATATCCAAAAGTGTTAAATTTTGAATCATCTACAATGAGTATTTTTTGTTTCTTGTCCTTCTTATTTCTCTTTAGTGATTATTGATCAATAAATTGGGCTTCCTCCCTCCCAAGTTTTATATTTCTTATGGTTTTCTTCAGCAACTTCATATCAACTGGTTTTGAAATATGAGCATTCATTCCAGCAGCGAGAGAGTGCTGCATATCCTCTGAAAATGCATTGGCAGTCATGGCAATAATCGGGATCGTCTTTGCCTGTTCATGTGAACTTCTACGGATTGCCTCCGTTGCCTCATAACCATTCATAACAGGCATTTGTACATCCATCAAGATCATATCATACTCACCGGGCACGGACTGTTCAAATGCTTCCAAAATCCTTTTGCCATTTTCACAAATAGTACACTCTGCACCTTCAAGCTTTAATAATTCCATTAGGATTTCTGCATTCAACTCATTATCCTCTGCACAAAGGATGCGCATTCCATCCAGAATATCACTATCTGTCTCATGCATTTCTATCTGCTCTGTCGAAGAAACTACTCTGTTCTCCACAATTTTTAGATTTAAGATTACTTCAAAACTACTTCCGCGATTTGGTTCGCTTTCAACCTCAATCGTTCCCCCCATCGATTCAACCAGATTTTTAGTGATTGCCATTCCCAGACCAGTTCCCTGTATTTTGTTTGTTACGGAACTTTCTGCACGAGTAAACGCGTCAAAGATAGTTTCTTTAAAATCAGCAGACATTCCCATACCATTGTCACTGACTATAAAATGATATTTTCCATATGTAGAAGAGTTTGTCTCACTTTCTTCTGCTATAAACTGGATTATTCCACCTTCCTGTGTGTACTTTATTGCATTAGACAACAGATTACTGAAAATCTGCATCAGATGAACCTTGTCGCCATTTACCCACTCATGTTTAAGGTTTTCTTTTGTGATTATAAAACTCTGATTTTTTTCGTTTGCCTGTGAATGAAATATTGTATTGAGTTCTTCTATAGCATCCAGAATAGAAAAATCAGAATATTTGAAAACTGTTTTTCCAGCTTCAATCTTGCTCATATCCAAAACATCATTAATAATTCCTAATAGATGCTGAGAAGAAATAGCTATTTTATCTGCATACTCTATAACTTTTTCTTTGTCGCCGGCATTATGTCTGATTAATGATATAATACCAATGATTGCGTTCATAGGTGTGCGAATATCATGCGACATATTGGATAAAAAATCTGTTTTTGCCTTATTTGCATTTTCAGCGGTTTGTAGAGCCTCAATAGCAATGTTCTTAGCCTTTTTCAGATTTTTATTAGCTTCTTCCATTTCGCTTATAGCCATTGCCTGAAGCTCATTGTTTCTTTTTTCAAATTTAACTTTTTGATTTGCAATACTGAATCTGGAAATACTGTAGAATAATCCAGCAAAAAGCAAGAGTATAAATCCTGTCATGAGCATTGTAGTAAGCCCAATCGTTTTCTGGTATTCTTTCAACACATTATCTACTGTCGCTTTTTTTACAATACAAATCAACATCGTATTGTTGCTTTCTATCGGACAATATCCCAAATAATAAGGCTCATCTTTCCCCATAAGTTCTACTCCCTTTTTTCCCCCCGCAATCTTTTTATTCAGAGAATCAAACTCTTTTTCTGTTATAGCATGATCACTTTTCAAATGTTTCAGTAATGAATAATTTCGAAAAAAAATGTCATCCTTCTGGTTCGTATAAGTAATATTTCCATCATCATCCAACATGAAGAGATATGCACTTCCATCATATCCTCCAAGATTTAACATGGAGTCTAATTTCGAATGATCATACACTGTTCCAATCGCTGTATAAGTTTCCCCATTAATCGTATATTCCTGACATGGAATTGCTACCAAATAACCGTCTTTTTTCACTTGTTCAAATTCCAAAGCGACCAATTTTCCAATATTAGATCCGTTTCTCAAATCCAGCAAAAGCTTACTAGGCATATCAACTTTCAGTTTTGTTCCATCTGAGGTTATAGCTTTTCCATTTTCCTGTATAAATAAAAGTGTACTCTCAGATTCTTTTTCCCATGCATTAAAAAAGATTCGGTTATTTTCTGTTTCAAGGGATATTTTCTTCTCTTTACACAGATAGCCCTCAACAAAATGTAACTGTCTATAGTATCCACTCACTTGCATATCATAGGTCTGTTGAATCTGTTCGACAACAGCTTCCATACTGATTTCTCCATTTACCTCAATATATGTATTCATCCTATTCAACAGAAACTTTACAAAAACAAAACTTGAAAGAATGAAAATTATGACAAACAATGGCATTATTATTTTTTTTCTCTTAATTATCTCTTGTTCTATTTGCACTTTATTTTTCAACCTCTATATAGTCTTCTGGTGCTGACGGTTGCTGCCCATTTGACATGGCCGCAATCCATGCACTAGATAATGTTGTATCCCCTATTTGCTCAACAGCACATTTTGGATTAATTTTTTTCAAAATAGATTTTGTCGTATCCGTAAGAAGAATGGAATATTCCTTTTCTGTGTCTATTTTTTTATCATTTATTGTTATATCCTTTAATGAGAATCCGTTTTCTTCGTTTTTGACAATTATTTTCATACCAGATGCAATCGGCAACTCACCATGCTCTTTAAAATAGCTATATAAATCAGTGTCATTATTTCCAATAATAAATTCAATATCCTGATCTGGAAACTGCTCATGGATATAAGGAGCAATATTTTTCATTAAACGATTTTCCCACAGATACACGGTAAGGTGATCGTTTTTTTTAGATTGTCCATATCCAGCCAAAATACCAGTTACTAAAAGTACACCAGACACCAATGCGGCCAGATAACATTTTGTTTTTTGCATACGTCAAATTCCTTATTTTTTCGATTAAAACACATTTCAATATTTTCGTTTTACAAGCCCTTTAGCTTTGTGTCACAGATTTTCATCTGCTTTGTCTCAATTCTTTTTATTATAGCATTTTATTTTTTCACGTCCATATTTTTCACGTTAATGTAAAAAAATGAAACACTTACATATATAATATGGAACCCGAGATCCATTTGAGATCATGGATCAGATGAACATTGTTGTCGGGGAAACTTCCAGATATAAGACACTGAAAGGATATTGTTTTATGAGCTGCAAGACGATACACTCTACAATATGACGGATAATACAAAATACCAGGCCAATCTGTTTGCTGCCGATCTGCTGATTGAAGATGAGGAAATCGAAGATATGGTTCAGAACGAGGCCAGGCTTATCATATGCCGATGGAGATTCAGAGCAATTTCCTGGCGAAATAAATTAAATAAAGATCCTGTTCTATATATCATAGTATGAACAGGATCTTTTTATAATGATTTATTTTCTATCTAAAATTTTATTAAACCGACTAAAGACTCCATAGTTTGTGTGTTTGACTTACTGTTTATATCTATCTTTTTTAGACATAAACCAATAAAATATAACACAAAATGCTAAAGCAAACACAACACCAAAAACATTTTGAATCACTCTAAGACTAACCGCTCCTTGTAGTCCATAAGTCTCTGCAGCAATGGCTAAAGCACCAAATGTGTTAAATACTGCCTGCCAGCCATATTGTGCTGAAAATCCTACACCGATTCCACCAAGAATTCCTATATATGCATAGATTGACGAAGGAAGCAGAAAATATAATACTGTAAAACATATAACACCTGCAATATTTCCGACAATCCTTTTACGGACTCTGTAGTGCATATCTTCCATAAACGGCAAAATCACGGACATGGCCGCAATACCAGCCCACATTGCACGTGGCATATTACAAAGTTCTGCAATGCAAATGACAATCGGTACGCATAAAATCTGACATATCTGCCATTTTGTTCTGGAAGAAGTGATATCAAATTCTTGTATCAGATCTTTCAGATTTCTTTTATAATTTCTGTTTTTATGATTTCGATAAAATACGAAGCAGGTAAGTGCTGCACCTAAAGCCATTCCGACTAATCGCATCTGATAACTTTTTCCCGTAACATCATAACCATATAACAGCAGATACCCAAGAACCAATGTAGATTGATTAAACATGAATGGATTATGGCATCCGAACAGAATCAACACAGCCAGTGCCGCAATATTTAACAGCATTCCCAATACCGGTGAAGACTGATTTGCTAAATGCGGACATACAGTCATAATTACAAAGAACAAAGCCAAAAGCACCGTAGATTGTCCGGTGCGGATCCCCAGATCCGCATTTCTAAACACCATGAGACATAATAAGACTACTACACCTACAATGCTGTTCTCATTTCCAAATAGGATGCTGAAAATACTAACAAAGAAAAAACAAAATGCCATTGTAACAGCTATCTTCACCAGATATACCCACATATGATATAATTTTTCTTTTAGTGTTTCACTCTTTTTCAACAGGTTTTTAGAACCTGCCTGATTTAACTGCAACTCCTGATAAAATGTCATATAAATTCTCCCATCTTCTAATTTATCTTAAAACTATATAATCTCATCTTTCTGCTTTGGCAGCTCTATAACAAATCTGCATCCACCATATTCACGGTTTTCTGCTTTGATTGTTCCTCCGGCACTATCTACAATCCGTTTTACAAGTGCAAGACCTAGGCCATTTCCTTCTGCTTTATGAGATCCATCTACCTGATAGAACTTGTCAAATATTCTGGATTTTACATCATCCTCTATTCCTGGTCCTTCATCTTCCAGAATGAACTTAACAGAATCCTGTTCTTGTTTCAGAAACATCGTAATTGTCCCCTTTGAAGGGCTGAACTTAATCGCATTATCCAAAAGATTTATCCAGATATGCATAAAAAGTCCTTCATTCCCAGTATATTTAACTTCCTCCAATTCTACCTGAAAACCAATTTCTTTTTCTGTCCATTTTGTTTCCAATGAAAGAAATGCCTGGCGGATCTGTTCATCCAGACGATATTCTGTTTTTTTCATTGGTATATTCTGATTCTCTAACTTGGATAACAGCAAAATATTACCAACCAATCCGGAAAGTCTTTGGGTGTTAAATAAGATTTTTTCTACATATTCCTCTTGATCCGGAGACAGTTCTTCTCCCTGAAGCAGCATTGTATATCCTTCAATGGCATTAATCGGGGTCTTAAACTCATGAGAAACATTAGATACAAAATCCATCTGCAGCACCTCTGTTGCACGAAGTTCTTTTGTCATAACGTTAAAACTTTGATAAGATTCTCCAACTTCTGCTATACGGCTGTTCGTTTCCAAATGCTGTTCAAAATCTCCCTGAGAAACTTCCTTCATTGCTTTACTAAGTCTGGTAATTGGTTCCAGTAACTTTGCATTAATAAAGGAAGTGATCAGCCCTGCAATCAATGTATTGAAAATCAAAAGCCAGCCAAGCACAGGTATGCTGCCCGGCAGATTAAAAAAATGATTCAAAAAAGCAAATAATAAAGCAGATATGACTGTTGAAAATACAAGTGCCAGCCAGATTGCACCAGTCAGACAGGATCGGATTCGCAATCCTTTTTCTTTCTTTTGTTCCATTATTTTTTCACCACCTTGTATCCAATTCCACGCATTGTTACGATTTCAAAATCAGGGTTATCTTTAAAACGCTCTCTGATTCTTCCTATATGTACCTCTATCGTATGTGGGTCTGCCTCCGTCTCGTATCCCCATACTTCATCCATCAACTGTTGTTTTGTAAATGTTCTGCCTGGCGAAGCTGCAAGCTTATATAAAAGCAGGAATTCTTTTTTAGGCAAAACAAGACTTTCCTTATCAGTTGTAACCGTCATTGCATCATAATCAAACTCTGTTGAACCGATCACAATTTTGTGTTCATTCAGTATCTGTGCACGGCGAAGCAGTGCTCCGACTCTTAAAACCATTTCATTCACATTTACCGGTTTTACCATATAATCGTCACTTCCCGAAAGAAATCCCTGGCGCATATCATCAAAGGAACCTTTCGCAGTGATCATAAGTACCGGTATCTGATATCCTGCTGAACGGAGTTCCGACACCAGTTCATAACCATCCATAACCGGCATCATAATATCGGAAATGATCAGATCAATATACTCTTTATCCAATATTTCTAATGCCAGTGCTCCATCCGATGCACTTTTGACCTGATATCCATTCTTCTCAAGCACTTTTTGGAATAGCTGGCTTAATTCTTTATCATCTTCTACAATTAATATTTGAAACACGATCTTCTTCCTCCTTTATCAGAACAGGATTCTATTTCTGTTTTTCGCATAATCGGCAGACCCAAATGGATTCCTATTATTCGCAACTGAATTTGTCATGATAGAAAAATCTGAAACGTTCTCTGCAATCTCCTCCCATGTATTATACATCATATCATTACAGATAATATATGGCGTGTGGATCTTCACACGATTTTTTGCATTTTTCATCAATTCTCCCAACTGATACCACACTACTGGTTCTTTGGAACCTGTGTGAATAGGATTTGACACTAATGTAATCTTTTCTGTCTCAAAAGTTTCGTCCGTATAATCGGTCTCGCAGATTCTTTCCTTATACAATACAAAGTCAATCTCAATTTAACCTCAACAAAATTTATTTTTCATGCAGTAATCAGATCTACGCTGACAGTCACAATCGCCTTTCCTGTCTGGAACGGCTCCTGCGTCAATTCATCGACAATTGTTCTGTCCTCCCGATATTATTTTCTCTATGCTGCCTGTCCGTGTGGGTGGTCTTACCCACGGAATACCATTTTTGCTATACATCAGGTATCCTCCTTCTTTTTTATTTGAACTTCTGGACAATTTGTCCAAGAGCTGCTTTCTTGTTCTTTGTCCATGAAAGGACAAAAAAAGAGCATTCATGCTTTTACACATAAATGCTCTGACGCTGTTTTATTATAAAATTGTCTTAGCTGTTGTTCCCTACAAACTGGAAGTTATACACATCTACATTCCGTTCGTAATATACATTACTATCTATAATCCTTTGGTATCTGAGCAAATTTTTTCAAAAAGCTTTCTCTGGTATTATCATTTACAAACAATTCTCGCAACTCTTTCTCATTTTCTTCTCCTAAGGACACATATTGTTGCAAAAATATTTTGGTTAAA
>NZ_JAOQJT010000011.1:0-86735 GCF_025567285.1 Coprococcus aceti | reverse complement strand
AAAACAAAATGGATGCCACCTGTACAATACAGGATAGCATCCATGTGTTCAGCCTAGTTCATAAATATGTGTCCAGGATTCTGGGTACATATCACTTTTAACCTGTGGTTTATTTGTGTTATAGTATCTGTAGATTCCTTCTGACATATTTTATTATTAGTGTTCGGGATATTGACCCAGTTATAAGACTATTGGAGATATTGGTAGTCAGATAGTTTATAGCATTTACAATGGGAGGTATCATTTATGACACAGAACAATTTTCCAATGATCGATCTTTGCGCAACAGGCAAGAGGATCAAAGAAGTGAGAGAGCAGAAAGGAATCACCGTAAAAGCATTGCAGGCATTTCTCGGGTTCAATGAACCTGTATCGATCTACAAGTGGCAGAGGGGCGAATGCCTTCCTACATTTGACAATATGTATGCAATGGCCTGCCTCTTCGGGGTAGGGATTGACGACCTTCTGGTGGGAAACCGCCAGGAGGTTGTTTTTGTTTGCGCGCCATGGCGCGCTCTAACGGGTGTCATTTATCTCTGGGGACGGACCTCCGTCCCCATTAAATATTTGATTAATGGTGGTAGTGTGTTACAATTATATTTATATGTAAGTATAAACTTGAGCTGATCTGGGACCGGAATAATGTACGTGAGATGGGGGATTCGGTATGAAGAATGCAAGCAAGAGGCAGTATATACTGACGCTGATAGTGAGTTTTGTGGCAATTGTGGTACTGTCGTTGTGTACGATCATGACATTTTATAAGAAGTCAGTGAATGATACTCTGGCTTTGGCGGCAGAGACTGTTAAGCAGGAGCAGGAATATATGAATTCGTATCTGAATCGAGCCGTGGATGCGGTGGAAGTTACGAAGATCACTGTGGAGCATATGATGAGAGAAGGCAGGCCGGAGCAGGATATACTGAACTTTCTCACGAATGAATCAGATTATTATCTCCAGGATATAGATGCTGCATTCACAGGCGTATATGGCTTTATAAACGGCGAATACCTGGATGGTATAGGCTGGGTTCCCGACGATGATTATGTTCCTCAGGAGCGGGCATGGTACAAGGCAGCAGTGGCGGCAGACGGCCAGCCAACCCTGGGCCAGCCGTACATCGATGCGCAGACAGGTGATATTCTGATGTCAGTCAGCCAGTTACTCTATGATGGTGTGAGCGTAATATCTCTGGATGTAACTCTGGATCAAATACAGGCTGAGACGGAAAATATCAAATTAAATGGTCAGGGATATGCATTCGTCTGCGACAAGTCAGGCTTGGTGATAACCCATTTAGACAAGAAAGATGTAGGACAGGACTATACTCAGGGTGAAATGTCTGCACTCATGAAGGGCATAACGGACAATGACGGCGAACCATTTCAAGCGGTTGTTGATGACAAGAAGGTGACGGTTTTCAGCTGTTCCATAGTTGATGAATGGTATGTGGTCATGGTCATCACAAATGAGAAGCTGTACCACGGAATAAGAAACCTGATAGGCTACGATATAGGCGTTGGAATAGTTTTATATATAATTATAGTGTTCTTCTGTACCAGATCCAAGAATAGTACGGATGCAATCATGAGCCAGCTCGATGAGACAAATAACGAACTCACAGACCTGAATAATATGGTCATGCAGGCATTTGCCAAGACGATAGATGCAAAGGACAAATACACAAAAGGCCACTCCGTGCGTGTTGCCAGATACAGCCGTGAGCTGGTGAAGCGGATGGGCGGAACAATCAGGGAGCAGGACGAGATATATCAGATAGCACTGCTTCATGATATGGGCAAGATACGTATTCCGGACAACATAATCAACAAGCCGGGAAGACTTACGGATGAAGAATTCTCCATGATAAAGCTTCATTGTGTAAATGGATACCATATTCTCAAGAATATAAATGCATTTCCGGAACTGGCGGTGGGCGCAAAGTATCACCACGAGAGGTACGATGGAACAGGATATCCAAGTGGGCTGAAGGGAGAAAATATACCGAGGTGTGCAAGGATCATAGCGGTGGCGGACAGCTATGATGCCATGACATCCAACCGAAGCTACAGATACGCCCTGCCACAGAAGATAGTGCGCGATGAGATGGAGAAGGGCAAGGGCAGTCAGTTTGATCCGGACATTGCAGAAGTCATGCTCAGTATGATTGATGAGGATGAAGACTACAACATGAGACAGGTCGAGAAGATGGTCAGCAATATCCTTGTTGTAGATGACGAGAAGATAAATATCAGACTTATAGAGAATATCTGCAAAAACGAGCCTCTCTACAAGGTCATTGCGGCTGAGAGCGGAAAGCAGGCCATAGACATAGTGGGAAATCAGCAGATAGACCTAGTATTGCTCGATATCGAGATGCCAGACATGGATGGATTCCAGACGCTGGAAGAGATACGAAAGATCACAGACGTACCGGTCATATTCGTAACAGCTTATAAGGATTATAAGCTGATAGAGAGAGCGAGACAGATGGGGGTTGAGGATTATATTACGAAGCCGTTCCTTCCAATAGTTTTCCTTGAGACCTTGTACGGAGTTATCGGTTAAATACAGATGGGGGGACACTTTGGGGAAGATAGTAAATGAGAAATCAGATAAAAAAAGTTCAAAGGCTGTACCTTGGAAGAAGATGCTCAACAATGATACGGATATGCAGCTTCTCCTCTTTAATATAATTACAGGTGGAGGCACCGTTGGCGGAATCATCAGCTTTATAGCGAGCCTGATCATCAAAACTCCACTTATACAAGATGTTGCCATATTGACCGCGTTGGCTGTGCTCGGCATATGCATTTACCTTGCAAATGCAAAAAAGATGGTGAGACAGAGTGCTATAGTGATCGTTTTTGTTATAACTTTGATGGCATTTCCGATGATGTTCTTCACCTCGGGCGGAGCGTACAGCGGTATGGGTTTCTGGTTTGGCTTAGGCATGATATTCTCATTCCTTCTGATAGATGGCATGTTTTGCTATGTCATGCTGGCTGTCCAGATCATAATGGTGGTTGCATGTTACATAGTCTCGTATAAATACCCAGAACTGGTGATCCCATTGGCAAATGAGAGAAGTGTGTATGTAGACATGCTCCAGAGCCTTATAATATTCGGCATAGTTATCGGATCCATAGTGAGATTCCAGAATGCCGTATACAAGTGTAAACTAGAGGAGATAGAGCAGATAAATGAGGAGCTTACCAGGGCGAAGAATGATGCTGATGTGGCGAACCATGCCAAATCCGAGTTCCTTGCGCATATGTCCCATGAGATCAGGACTCCGCTAAATACCATAGTGGGGATGAATGAGATAATAATGAGAGAGACACACGAGGAACAAACCATGAAATGTGCCAGGGATATACAGAGCTCAAGTGATATCCTGGTAGATCTGGTGAGGGATGTGCTGGATTTCTCCAAGATAGAATCGGGCAGGATGGAGATAGTCAATGAGGAATATCATTTCAGCCAGCTGCTCAGCAATGTGTTGTCTGTTATGGAGTCCAGAGCAAGACAGAAGAATCTGGAGCTTGATGCCGAGGTTCAGGAGATTTTGTACAATGATCTGAAAGGCGATTCCGCCAGAATATGCCGGATCCTGATAAATCTTATTGGAAATGCTGTGAAGTATACGAAGAAAGGTTCGATCAGAGTGACCGTCCATATGGAGGATCATGGTGCAGATCCCCATAATGTGGAACTGGTCATGGCTGTTCGTGATACTGGAATCGGAATAAAAGAGGAAGATCAGGAGAGACTTTTTAAAGATTTTGAGCGGCTTGATCTGTCGAATAACCGATCTATAGAGGGGACAGGACTTGGACTGGCCATCACATATCACCTTGTGGAAATGATGGGTGGAAGTATAACCTGCCACAGTAAGTATGGACATGGGACTACATTTGTGGTAAAAATCAGCCAGGAACGTCTGTCCGATGAGAGAATAGGCGATTTTAAGGACAGGCACAGACAGTATATGAAGGAGAGAAAGACGTATAAGAGCAAATTGTGTGCCCCGGATGTCAGTGTTCTTGTTGTGGATGACAATGTCATGAATCTGAAAGTTATCAAGATGATGCTTAAGCCTACACGTATGAAGGTTTCGACCTGTGCCAGCGGTGCCGAGTGTCTGGAGCTTATAAAAAAGTACAGGTATGATATCATCCTTATGGATCACATGATGCCTGAGATGGATGGCATGGAGACATTTCACCGTGCTATGCTCATGCGCGACAGCCTGTGTGGCAGGAGTACATATATAGTCATGACTGCAAATGCTGTCATGGGTGCAAGAGAGATGTATCTGGCGGAAGGATTTAAGGATTATATCAGCAAGCCGGTGCAGCCGGAGGTGCTGGAAGATATCCTGATGAGATATATACCTGAGGATAAGCTGGTGGATCCGACGGTATGTGATGAAGATCGGGAAAGCCCAACAATGGGTGCCGGAACCGTAGACGAAAAAACAGATGTTATGGGAAAACAGAATAAAGCTACGGAAGAGACTTGCGCGGTAGAAAAATGTGAAAATATGACTCGAGATGGGTTTTCAAAACAGGATTTAGACATATCTTGTAAAGAAGTTCACATTGACCACGAGAAAGGTCTTACATACTGCGGGGGCAGTGAAGACTTTTTGAAAGAAATCATATCAATGTATGCAGCTGACGACAAGCGCGCAGAGATACAGAAGGCTTATGATGAAAAAGATTGGGACGGCTACAGGATATTGATACATACGGTAAAAAGTACATCCAGAACGATCGGAGCCATGGAGCTGGGCGATGAGGCGCAGGAGCTGGAGAATGCGGTTAAAGAACTTGATGTGGATATGATCTGCAAGATGCATGAGAGTGTGATGGCTTCTTACTCGGCTGTACTTGACTGGTGCCGTGTGACAACCGCTCAGTAGGTCCGATATTTTCACAAGACGATAGAATGTAGAACATAGTGCACATATGCAATATTGCAATATGCACAAAAACAGATTACTAATACATGAATACTTGACATTTTCCCATATAATAATACGTCATTATGATATACAATATTGTATTATTTGAAAAATGGGGGAGACCAGGCAATTGTTAAGCAGACAGCCCTGGCATCCATACATGAGAATGATGTCATATCATTTTATTCATCGGATCCGGCTCTTTCTGGTGCGGTAAATACACATAGAGTTGTCTCGATAGAGACGGATGGTAATAATTATAGGTATATTACAAAGGGCGACGCCAATAATGTGGTGGACCGTTATGATGTGGACTCAAGAGACCTGCTTGGCAGGGTGGTGTGGTCGTCACTCATACTTGGCAAGATAGTGAGGCTTGTGTCTAACCCACTTATATTTGTACCCATAATTCTTGTTCCGCTTGCCATTATACTCATAGCCAACCTCGTAAAGACTGTATCCTATGCAAGAAAGATAGCAAAGGATGAGGAGGAAGCAGCTATAAAAGAGGCGATCCAGTATATACGGGAGAAGAATCTCAGAGAAACAGATGACACGACAGAATCCAATGAGAATTCAGAGAGAAAGTCGGAATAGTGGGCCTATAGAAAAAAGCACACAAGATTTTGAGATCTTGTGTGCTTTTTTGATATTCGCAAAGAAAAGTGAAAATGTTCCATTTTTTGCGAGTAAAAGCTGCTGAAGCAAGTCCTGGTATGTGTCGATAATCAAAAATTACAGCGAATTCACCCTGCCCATGAACAGGATCATTCCTGTGCTCTGATCTTCAATCACATACACAAATGGCTTGTCCACAATAAAGTTATATGTTTCTTCACTTGGCATCATTGCTGTTTCCTTGACCATGATGTCTGTCTCTGCTGCGGCCTTGGTTCCGTTCTCGTCCACGATAACCTTTGCCCTGTGATTTACAGATGAGACTGCGATTCCGTCGGCAATCTTGGAGAAGTCTGCGCTGTCTGAATATGCAGATCTTATTCCCATGTTCTGAAGAATTTCATCGAGACCGTCAATGCTCTGCTCATCTGTGAATTTTGGGAGCTGGAGTGTATCGATCTCTACGTTGTTGGCATTATCCAGAGAGTCGATGAGCTTCTGTTTTTCTTCGTTGCTTAGTTTGTCAAAGAGTTCATTTATGTCTCCGTCATCGGCGGTTGGCATGAACACCTTCATGACAACATTGTCGCCGTCGTATGGAAGAGTGATTCCTTTGATCTCACCGTTGTCCATGTATGTGAAGTGCTCACCGTAGAGATGCATCATATCAACAACGCTTTCCTTGTCGGTTCCGTAGAAGCTGCTCTGAAAAGTTTTATCCTCGGTAAAAGGAGTATCCCATTTCCCCTCGAAGTAAACTGCGTTTATGAGCATCATTACGGTTCCACCAGGAATCTCCTTTAAGATTTCAGGGATCATCTTGTTAGTGTTTGTGCTGACCCAATTGTTGACATTCTGTACAACTTTGTCCGGCTGACCGTTGAAGTCTGCTTCATACACCTCACCTGAGTAGTAATCTTTGGCAGGTGTAAGGAAATCCTTTTCTATGTCAGCTGACCAGGATGTATCCTTGTTCATCCATACTGAATTTGCTGTGTTGACAAATGTATTCTGTGACCAGTCTTTTGACAGATATGTCTTCATTTCAGCATTCCACTCGTCAAGATCTGTTATGCCGAGAGCATTTTCGAGCTCTTTTTTTGTTGCACCGTTTGCACCTACATCCAGCATGGACAGTGCACTTGAAATGCTGTAAGGCGAGTAAAATATGTTCTCGTCAGCTGGAAGTGCAGAATACATATTCATAGAGAATTCATTGATTCCGTTCTTTAGCTGGTCAAATGATGTTATATCCGTTTTGACCGAAGTCACAGTGATGTTGTCAGTGAGGGAAGTGACCGACGAATCAGTTTTGGTGTGACCGGGATTATTCCCCGGTGTATTTGTGCCGCAGCCGGCAAGACCTGCACACATACAGGCGCTGAGTAGTAATGCTGTCATTCGTTTTTTCATAGTTGAAACCTCCTTATTGTAAAGCCCATCGTATCGTCCCGATGATTTATTGTAACTGGTATATCGTCAACTCTCAATATATATACGAGTAGCAAGAGTTTTTTTATGGACTTTTTTCAACAAATTTTTATATGAGAGGTTTTTATATTAGATTCGTGAGACAGTGAACAATGAACTTGGAAAATGTACGGATTAGATATATATTAGACACAGAGGCTTAATCAGCTTCTATAATCAGTTTTCATACGGAGGAAATACGATGACACTTATAAATGGAGATGATAGGGTTGACAAAGGAAGAATGGTACGCCCGGCTTTTTGAGCGTCTGGGAAGGTCGAAATTTCGCAGTGGATTTCATTTGACACAGAAAGATATCGACTATATACATGAAAAGGGGCTGGATACCATAAGACAGCATGCACGGGATTTCATAGCGCAGAGGGAAGCTCCGGCATTCATACCAAATGACGGAAAGCAGACTCCCATGCGGGGACATCCGGTATTTGTGGCACAGCATGCGACGGCTACATGCTGCCGGGAATGCATACGTAAGTGGCATACATTTGCCCCGGGAGTGGAGCTTGGTCCAAGACAGCAGGAGTATCTGGTGGATGTTATCATGACCTGGATAGAGAGGGAGCTTGAAGCAGCCGGGGATAAAATAATTTTATACCAGCGGTGTAATGACAAATAATTATATTTGTGGTAGAGTACAGTTTAGGTGGTCAAATAAAAGAAGAAAATCAGGACACACCAATAAAAAATGACTTAGGAAAAGGAACCCGGAAGGGTAGTCAGGAAAGGAAAGAATCATGTTAAGTATAGTTTTCGCTAAATACATAACCCGAGAGTTTAATAGTGATGTGGCAGGGAATACTTTACATACAGATGATAAGCTGCGTGAACATATGTACTCATATGGTACAGGGCGAGAGCGTACGGAACATGATCATACAAATATGCTGACCTGAATGATCTGAGCAAATACATAACAGATCAGATAGGTTTCGATAGACTGAGATCAGCCAGATCTATCAGCATTTATAGATTGGAATCATGATGTACGAAAAAGCGTCCATCCATGTGAGTATTATAGAAGTATTCATGTGGATGGGCGTTTTTTGCGTGTTTTTTAACTCGTCTTTGTGAAGAAGAAATCTGTCACAATTGTAGCAATGCAGATGAGATGAGAATTTTGGGAGGGAAGTATTATGTGTAATGTACCAACAATTGACATGACAGGAACAGGCAGAAATATTGTGAAGCTTAGACAGAATGCAGGTTTTTCTGTAAAGGATCTGCAGGATATATTTGGATTTGCCACTCCAAATGCGATATACAAGTGGCAGAAGGGTATGGCTATGCCAACCGTAGATAACCTGATCATTCTGGCCGCCATCTTTGGTGTAACAGTGGATGATATCATTGCAGTAAACATCTGCTCGACAGTTGGAATCAGTGCGTAGCATAAAAATTTACATATTCATGTATATAAAGGCGGACAGCGGTAACTACGTTGCCCGCCTCTTTTATATCCTGTATGGGGTCAGGCACCTCCGTCCCCATAAGGGGTGAAAATTGGGGGTTGACTTGGAGTGAGCTCCAAGTGATATATTCAATGTAACATATAGGTATTGTGTGAGTGCATATAGCTATAAATAGAAAGGTTTTCTTGAAATTAGGAAAGAGGTGGCAATATGACTATCAAAGAAGTAAGTGAAAAGTTTGATATCACCGCTGATACGCTCAGGTATTACGAGAGGGTTGGGCTTATCCCTCCTGTTGCTAGAAATGCTAACGGTAACAGGGATTATCAGGAAAAGGATGTCGATTGGGTTGAACACACTGTATGCATGAGAAATGCTGGTGTTCCGATAGAGGCGCTTATTGAATATGTAAAACTGTTCCAGATGGGAGATGCTACATTTGGCGCGAGGCTGGATCTCCTTAAGGAGCAGTATGAGAAACTTGAGGAGCAGAGAAAACAGATTGAAGCCACCATGGATAGATTACATTACAAGATATCCAAATATGAGGAGGCCGTGAAGACCGGCAAGCTTGTATGGGACGGGAAAATTACCGATGGCGAATGCACTATGTAAAAACAGGAGGATAAAGAAAAAATGTATATTGAAAATATCAACGGACCACAGGATGTAAAGAAACTGACAGTAGACGAGATGGGAACACTTGCAGACGAGATGAGACATGCACTTCTCATCAGAGCCAGCAAACACGGCGGACATTTTGGGCCAAACTTTGGTATGGTTGAGGCAACCATAGCACTTCACTATGTATTTGAGTCACCTAAGGATAAGATTGTGTATGACGTGTCACACCAGAGCTATCCTCATAAAATGCTTACTGGAAGAAAGGATGCCTACCTCTATGAGGAGCACTATGATGATGTGACTGGTTACAGCAACCCGCATGAGAGCGAGCACGACTTCTTCACGGTTGGACATACTTCAACATCCATCAGTCTGGCTGCAGGCCTTGCAAAGGCAAGGGACCTTCAGGGCGCAGAGGGCAATGTGATAGCGGTGATAGGCGATGGCTCCCTGTCAGGAGGAGAGGCCCTTGAAGGCTTGGACTACGCTAAAGAACTGGATGGCAACCTCATCATAGTTGTAAATGACAACGATATGTCCATAGCTGAGAACCACGGAGGACTCTATACAAATCTCAAATTACTCAGAGATACTAAGGGAACAGCAGAGTGCAATCTGTTCCGCGCCATGGGACTTGATTATTATTACGTGCATGAAGGCAATGATGTGGCAGCCCTCATAGACACATTCCAGAAGGTAAAAGATTCAAAGAAGCCTGTTGTGGTCCACATCAGAACCCTCAAGGGAAAGGGTTATGCCCCAGCCGAGGAGCACAAGGAGCAGTGGCACTACAGCGGACCATTTGACATAGAGACAGGAAGATCGTTATTTGAAGGTGACGAGGAGGACTACTCAAGCGTGTCCTGTGATTACCTGCTTGACAAGATGAAGAAGGATCCAAAGGTCGTTGCCATCACAGCTGGAACACCGACAGTTATAGGATTTACAGAGGATAAGAGACGTGAGGCCGGAAAGCAGTTTGTCGACGTGGGAATCGCAGAGGAGACAGCGGTGGCTCTTGCATCAGGAATTGCAGCAGGCGGCGGAAAGCCGGTGTTCGGTGTGTACAGCTCATTTGTGCAGAGAACATTTGACCAGATATCTCAGGATCTCTGTATCAACAACAATGCAGCCACTATAGTGACATTTGCAGGATCTGTATATGGAATGAATGATGTGACACATCTGGGATTTCAGGATATCCCAATGCTTTCAAATATCCCGAATCTTGTATATCTTGCTCCGACAACAAAGGAAGAGTATATTGCTATGCTTGACTGGAGCATAGAGCAGAATGAGCATCCGGTGGCCATCAAGCTTCCAGGTGGTGCGATGGTAAGTGGAAGACCTGTTACGAAGAACTTTGGAGATTTGAATAAATATGAGGTGACACAGAAGGGAAGCAAGGTTGCCCTACTCGGCCTTGGGACCTTCTATAGTCTGGCAAATGTCGTGGCAGACGAGATGAAGAGTGAGCTTGGAATAGATGCCACTGTCATCAATCCTTACTATATCACAGGGCTTGACGAGGAGCTTCTCGAAAGCCTCAAGGCAGACCACTCGGTTGTCATCACTATTGAAGATGGTATACTGGACGGCGGATTCGGTGAGAAGATTGCAAGATTCTACGGTGATTCTGATATGAAGGTACTGAATTATGGTCTCAAGAAGGAATTCCTTGACAGGTACGATGTCGAAGAGGTTCTTAAGGATAATCGTCTTGATGCAGAGATGATCGCGGAGGACGTTAAGGGCCTTTTGTAAAGAGTATGATTATCTATGATAGATATGTTTATGTGAATAATTTATTAGTAGAAATATAGAACAGACATAAAATGCCCCATATAATTCTGAAATTATTTATTCCCAGAAATTATATGGGGATATTTTATTCGAATGTCTGATCATGATATGATGCCGAGTTCTGTCAGAATTGATATGGCTCCTTCGGCGTTTGCTATACTCTGCGCTGTTTTTTCAAAGAATGAGCGCCTTAATGCAATCTTAATACAGCACACCGGATCATTACACCGTTTTTTTATATTTCATGATATACTCTTTGTAAACAAACAAAAATAGGAGAAGTATATATGTCTGAAATTACACATAGAAAAAAGCGACTGTCATCCTTTAAGCTGATCGTTTTGGGCTTTGCCGGGGTTATTCTGCTCGGAGCACTGATATTGATGCTTCCGTTTTCATCGACTGCCGGAGTTGTTACGCCGTTTCACGAGGCGCTGTTCACATCGACCTCGGCCGTTTGCGTTACGGGGCTGGTCGTGCAGGATACGGGCAGTTATTGGTCCGCTTTCGGGCAGACGGTAATACTGCTGATGATCCAGATAGGCGGGCTCGGTGTTGTGACAGTTGCGGCATTTTTCGCCATGCTGTCCGGCAGAAAAATATCGCTGATGCAGCGCAGTACCATGCAGGACGCCATCTCTGCCCCGAAGGTCGGCGGGATCGTCCGCCTGACCCGCTTTATTGTACGGGGAACTTTTTTGATCGAGCTTATCGGAATGATCGTCATGCTGCCGACATTTTGCGGAAACTTCGGTATCAAGGGAATTTGGATGGCGGCATTTCATTCGATTTCCGCCTTTTGCAACGCCGGCTTTGACATACTCGGCACCGCAGAAAACAAATACCCGTCTCTTACGGGATACATCGGAGAGCCTACAATAAACATTGCAATTATGCTTTTAATTATTGTGGGCGGTATTGGATTTTTGACCTGGGATGATATTTACACAAACAAGTGGCATTTCAAAAAATACCGTATGCAAAGTAAGGTCATATTGGTAACAACGGCAATCCTCATTATCGCTCCCGCAGTATTCTTTTTCTTCTGTGATTTTACGGGGCTGCCGCTCGCCGAAAGGATTCTTGCGTCGCTTTTTCAGTCTGTCACACCGAGAACCGCCGGTTTCAATACCGCCGATCTTCCCGCTATGACCGGTTCCTCCAAGGCAATTATGATTCTGCTGATGCTCGTCGGCGGATCGCCCGGCTCCACGGCAGGCGGTATGAAAACGACCACGCTTGCCGTTCTGATTCTGAGTGCATTCTCCGTCTGTTGCAAAAAGGACGATGTCGAAGTCTGCGGCAGGCGCATTGACGGTTCGGCAGTGAAAAACGCCGCAGCCGTTGCCGTAATGTATTTCCTGCTGTTTTTTGTCGGCGGCATTGTTATCAGCACGGCAGAAGGTCTGCCGCTTAGCACCTGCCTTTACGAAACGGCGTCCGCTGTCGGAACGGTCGGGCTTACCCTTGGGATCACACCGCAGCTCGGTGTTCTTTCTCAGCTTATTTTGATCGTCTTGATGTATCTCGGCAGAGTTGGCGGACTTACCCTGATTTACGCGGCGATCTCCAATAAAAATCAGAGCGGTGCAAAGCTGCCGCTCGAAAATATCACAGTCGGATAAAGGAGTTACTATATTATGAAAAACATATTGTTGATAGGTCTCGGCAGATTCGGTAGGCATATCGCTTTGCAGCTGAATAAGCTCGGGCATGAGGTGATGGCGGTAGACAGCAACGAAGAAAGGGTCAATAAAATTCTGCCGATCGTTACTAACGCACAGATAGGTGACAGCACAAACACGGAATTTTTAAAGTCGCTCGGAATCGGAAACTTTGATGTGTGCATAGTCACCATAGGAGGAAATTTTCAAAATTCGCTGGAAACCACTTCTTTGCTGAAAGAACTCGGCGCAAAATTAGTTGTATCCCGTGCCGAGCGTGATGTGCAGGAGAAATTTCTTCTGCGTAACGGAGCGGACGAGGTCGTTTACCCAGAAAAACAGGTAGCAAATTGGGCTGCTATTCGGTACACCGCCGATCACATACGGGATTACATCGAGGTCGATGAGGCTCATGCCATTTTTGAGGTAGAGGTTCCGGAGGGGTGGATCGGAAAAACCGTCGGAGAGCTGGATATCCGCAGAAAATACAGCATCAATATCATGGCGACCAAGGAGAACGGGAAAATCAATATGGCAGTTTCACCGGAAACCGTTCTTACGAACAAGACCACTCTTTTGGTTCTCGGTGCTTACAAAGAACTGCAAAAGTGTTTTCGCATTTAACAGAGGTGAGTGAGGATGGCTGAACTATTGCTGATCGTCAGCCTGCTTGGCATATTTGCTTTCGGATTTTATCTTATGAGCAGGCTGGATCGATTTCTTGAAGAAAACAGAAAAGCATTGTTAAAGGAAAACGAATCCCGTGAGCCTTCCGAAATTCTGCTGCCGCAGGGGCTGTCCGAAAGTGAAATATTATGTGAGATCCGCCGTTTTCGTGAAACGCACGGAAATGTCGATATTATTCTTTCCGATGGGCAGAAGAATGATTTTTAGACTGCGGTAGATTTTTTTACAGTTTTACTGTATAATAATAAAATAAAAATGGCGGTGAAACCGATGAAAGTACAAAACGAACAGTCAAAATTCGATACAGACGAGCATATCCTTGTCTGCCTATCCTCTTCGCCGTCCAATGCAAGAATCATACACACCGCCGCAAAGATGGCTAAGACCCTTCATGCAAGATTTACCGCCATCTATGTGCAGACGGATACGGTCATAAATGATGAGGATCAGTCCCGACTTTCGCAGAACATACAGCTCGCGCAAAGGCTCGGCGCCGAGATCGTTATGACGCACGGCGAGGATGTACCGCTGCAGATCTCGGAATATGTCAGGCTTTCCGATGTCACAAAAATTGTGATCGGGCAAAGCAGTGCCAGACGCAGATGGCTGTTCGGAAGACCGACTCTCACTGAAAAGCTGATCTCCTCCGCCCCCGATGTTGACATTCATATTATTCCCGATGCACTGAACTACACAAAGCCGCACAGACGCCGTCTGTTCTTAGGTGCAGAGATACCGTCGCTGCGGGATATTGCCGTGACCGTCCTGGCGCTTGCCGTATGTACGGCGATCGGGTTTCTGTTCGACCATCTCGACTTTCCCGATACCAATATCGTTACGGTATACATCCTAGGCGTGCTGATGATCTCCGTTTTGACCAAAGGATACCTTTGCAGTATGGCAGGCTCACTTCTAAGTGTTGTATTGTTCGGATTTTTCCTTACCGAACCCAGGTTGTCCTTTCAGACATATGCCGTAGGCTATCCCGTTACCTTTGCAGTCATGCTGGCGTCTTCCGTTCTCACCGGCACGCTTGCCTCGAAGCTGAAAGATCATGCAAGGCTCTCGGCTCGCTCCGCGTTCCGTGTGCAGGTGCTGTTCGACACTGATCGTCTGCTGCAAAAAGCAAAAAGCAACGATGATGTTTTAAGCGTGACCTGTATGCAGCTCTCTCGGCTGCTTGACCGAAGCATTGTTGCCTATACGAAAGGCGAAAACGGAATGTTGTCCGGGCGGCTGTATGCCGAAAAAAAGGATATACACGCTGAAAAGCTGCTAAGCGATGCAGAGCGGCAGACCGCAGAATGGGTGCTTCAAAACGGTTGCCGTGCAGGAGCAGCGACAGCACAGTTTGGAAAATCCGAATGTCTTTATCTTGCGATCCGTGCAGGCGGCAGAGTATACGGTGTAATCGGGATACCGATGAAACCCGAAAAGCCCGATTCATTTGAGAGCAGCATCGTACTTTCGGTTGTGAACGAATGTGCGCTGGCAATGGATAATGCTCACAACGCCGCCGAAAAGGAACGGGCGGCAGATCTTGCAAAAAGCGAGCAGCTGCGCGCCGACCTTTTGCGGTCGATCTCACACGATCTGCGTACGCCGCTTTGCTCCGTTTCGGGTAATGCGGACACGCTTTTGCATAACGGAAACTGCCTGGACGAAGCAACCAAGCAGCAGATCTATAAAGATATTTATGACGATTCCGAATGGCTGATCGGCGTGGTGGAAAATCTGCTGTATGTTACACGGCTGAATGACGGACGCCTGAAGCTGGAGCTTACCGACCAGCTTGTAGACGAAGTGGTTAACGAAGCCGTTTCGCACTTGAAGAAAAAATCCGTCGGACACAAGGTGACGGTAAGGTGCGACGATTTGATCCTTGCCCGTATGGACGCACATCTTATCGTGCAGGTCATTGTCAACCTTATTGATAATGCTTTGAAATATACCGAACAAGGCTCCGAGATCTGCGTAAGTGCCGAAAAACAGGGCGGGGATGCCGTGATCCGAGTCGCCGATAACGGAAACGGAATTGCAGACGATATGAAACCGCATATTTTTGAGATGTTTTACACCGGAAAAAATACCGTCGCAGACAGCCGCAGAAGCTTCGGGATCGGGCTTACCCTGTGTAAATCTATCGTAGAGCTGCACGGCGGAACGCTGACGCTTACGGATAACGTACCGCACGGCTGCATATTTACCTTTACTTTACCGCTCAGCGAGGTGACTCTGAATGAATAAACCCCTTGTTCTCGTTGTGGAGGACGACCGTCCCGTCCGCAATCTGATCGTAACAACATTAAAGGCGCACGATTACCGCTACCTGACCGCGGAGAACGGACACAGCGCTATTATAGAAGCGACCTCCCATAACCCGGATATCGTTCTGCTGGATCTGGGGTTGCCGGATATTGACGGCACACAGGTGATCGAAAGCATCCGCTCATGGTCAAATATGCCCATTATTGTGATCAGTGCGCGCAGCGAGGATAAAGACAAAATCACGGCGCTGGATGCCGGGGCGGACGACTATCTGACAAAGCCCTTTTCCGTAGAGGAGCTTTTGGCACGCCTTCGGGTCACGCAAAGACGGCTGCTGCTGCTTCAGGCAAGCGGCGACGCCGACTCACCCGTTTTTCAAAACGGCAAGCTTAAAATTGATTATGCTGCCGGCTGCGCTTATCTAAATGGGGAGGAATTGCACCTGACCCCGATTGAATACAAGCTTTTGTGTCTGCTCTCTCATAATGTCGGAAAGGTGCTGACGCACACCTATATCACGCAGCAGATTTGGGGCAGCAGCTGGGAAAAAGATATTGCTTCTCTGCGGGTGTTTATGGCGACCCTGCGCAAAAAGCTGGAGTCGCAAAAGGACAGTCCGCAATACATTCAGACGCATATCGGCGTCGGTTACCGTATGCTGCGGGTAGACTGAGAAAAGCGAGAAAACAAGGATTTGAACTTATATGCAATAGAAAAGTGCTTGGCTTTGCTTTGGGGAGTATAAAACACAGCCTGTGCCAATTTGCCGTCCGAAACCGGGCGGCTTTGCTGTTTTTACGGAAATATACTGCTCACTATTCCAGACTGACGGACGCCGCCATTGTAGAATAAATCACTTTGCAGTAACTGTTACGCCCGCAACCTTAATCAAAGATCAAAATTTTTTCTAATCATTTTCCTGTTAGCTATAAAGATGATACAAAATGATAAATGTAAGTGTGTCTTACGGTCACATATAAATGGGAGGCGCGTAAAATGTGGATATTATTTGCTGCTGGTTCTTCGTTCTTTGCGGGAATCACGGCGATACTTGCAAAATGCGGTATAAGAAAGACGGATTCTGATGTGGCGACGGCCATAAGGACAGTTGTGGTTCTGCTGTTTGCTTGGCTGATGGTTCTTGTCACAGGAGCCTGGACTGCAGACACATATATCAGCGGCAAGACTTTGCTTTTTCTGGTCCTCTCCGGCCTTGCAACCGGCGCATCCTGGCTGTGTTATTTCAGGGCGCTGCAGAAAGGGGATATCAACAAGGTCGTTCCCATAGACAAATCAAGCACCGTGCTCACGATTCTGCTTGCCCTTATATTCCTACATGAGGGGATCACCTGGGTTAAGGGTATCTCAATAGTTATGATAGGTGTGGGCACTATGCTTATGATCACCAAAAGAAAACTGCAGATGATCAGGAGCTGTCAGGGAAAGATGTCGAACATATGTCAACAGACGGTGGCAGTGTGGCACAGAAACAGCGGGGAATGGGACTTTTGCATGGCAGCTGGCTGTTGTACGCCGTGCTCTCAGCTGTTTTTGCCAGTCTGACAGCGATACTCGGCAAGGTAGGGATATCGGATATCAACTCAAATCTGGGCACGGCGATCAGGACAACGGTGGTTCTTGTCATGGCTTGGCTTATGGTGTTTGTGTCAGGAAAACAGCATGAGATAAATGGCATAGAGATGAAGTAGCTGCTGTTTATTGCGCTCTCCGGAATAGCCACGGGAGCATCCTGGCTGTGTTATTACAGGGCACTTCAGGACGGACCGGCAAGCGTGGTAGTACCGATAGACAAGCTGAGCATGCTCATCACCATTGCATTTTCAGGAATCGTGTTCCATGAAAAGCTGACCAAGAAAGCGGCTGTTGGCGTGGTATGCATCACTGCTGGAACTCTCTTAATTGCCATGAATTTCTGAATATTTTACGGTCTATTTAGAAAGTATTTATAGTTTCTTCCTGTGGATTTTATATCTATCGTTTACACTATATACAACGAAAAAGGTATAGAGGATACATTTGTACATGAGAAGCTTATCAAGCTGTGCTTGATGGCAGAACAGGCAGGAGGCGTTAAATATGAGAACAGCAGACCACATGAATCTGAGCAGATATATTATGGATCATATGGATGCCGGCGCATCTAAGCTGAAGAAGGCGGCGTTCATATTTGGCAGCATAGAGCCGGATATCAATATGTTGACTTATTTCAGGGGCAGCATCCATGGCGAGGAGAAGCTTAGAGGACACAACTATGAAAATGTCCAAAAGTATATGGAAAAACTTACAAATAAACTCACAAAGAAACTTGAAAAAGGCGGAATGGGAACTATAAGACAGAGCTTTCTTCTCGGAAAGCTTGTTCACTACGTGGCAGATTCATTCACATATCCGCACAACAGTATATTTCCTGGGAATCTTAGAGAACACTGCCAGTACGAGACAGAGCTGCATGACTATGTGAATAAGACGATATCTTCAGTAGGTGTCAATATGGAAAGCATAGATGATGGGCGAGACATAGTGGAATATCTCAGAGAAATGCATGACAGGTATGTCAGTGAGGCTCTGGGATGCGAGAATGATTACAGACATATCACACATGCAATATCCGTGGTTACAGAGCGGTTCTGGCAGACAGAGAGTGTGTCAGTGCCATCCATGCGGGATGTTGTAATTGCATATAAGGAACATATCCCGGTTACGGCAAATGCAAGTATGGCAGCAGCTGGCAAGACTGGAATGGAGTCTACAGGGGTGGCGTAGGATAGCACGCCGTAAAAAAGTCCAGTATATCGAAATTGAGCCGACAACAAAGACTTGGTTAAGAAACTTCATAAAAACAACAAAACAGCTTGAGAAAAACAATTTAAAATTACCTCTTGCATTATTTTCTGAAGTCTGCTATTATAAATCACGACAAAGGCGTCAAATGAATCGAAAAGATTCGTTTGGCGCCTTTTCGCGTATGTAGTACCGGGAGAATGAGATATCGCATCCTTCGGGTGAATAAAGGTTAAGGAGGAAGAAACTATGAATACGGGAGATACTGGTTTTATTATGATCTGTGCGGCTCTGGTGTTCTTCATGACACCCGGACTTGCATTTTTCTACGGAGGCCTCGTCAGGAGGAAAAATGTTGTAAATACCATCATGGCATGTACGGCCATCATGGGACTTTCAGTTGTCATGTGGGTGCTGTTCGGTTACTCGCTCTCATTTGGCACGAACCACGGAGGTGTTATAGGAGATCTCAAGTGGTTTGCACTCAACGGGATAAAGATGGATGAGGCTGGCCCTTATGCGGACAATATACCTCACCTTGTATACGTTGCATTTCAGATGATGTTCGCCATGATCACACCGGCGCTTATCACTGGTTCACTGGTCGGACGTGTGAAGTTCAAGGCATTGTTCTTCTTCATCATGCTCTGGTCGATCATCGTTTATTACCCAATGGCTCACATGGTATGGGGCCAGGGTGGTTTCCTCGGAGAGATCGGATCAGTTGATTTCGCGGGAGGAAATGTAGTACATATAAGCTCAGGTGTGAGCGCCCTTGTATTCTCTATCATCCTTGGAAGAAGAAAGGGATATGAGAACACAGCATACAGAGTTCACAACATTCCATTTGTAGCACTCGGTGCATTTATACTGTGGTTTGGATGGTTCGGTTTCAATGCCGGAAGTGCCCTTGGCGCAAATGGTCTTGCAGCACATGCGTTCATGACAACAGCAATTGCCAGTGCTAGCGCAATGCTCTCATGGATGATAATAGATGTTATAAAGGATGGAAAGCCTACCCTGGTCGGTGCATCGACAGGCCTTGTAGTCGGTCTTGTGGCCATAACACCTGGTGCAGGATTCGTACCAATCTGGTCATCATTCATCATCGGTGCACTTGTCAGCCCGATCTGCTGCTTTACAATATCATTCCTGAAGGGTAAGCTGAAGATAGACGATGCACTTGATGCATTTGGATGTCATGGTATCGGAGGTGTCTGGGGAGGTATCGCAACAGGTTTATTTGCAAAGAGCTCGATCAACAGTGTAGCTCGTTGGGATGGTCTGGTATTCGGAGATGCACATTTGTTTCTGATGCAGCTTGTTGGCATTGTGGTTACGATCGCGGTAGCCGTAGTCGGAACACTTATCTGTCTTGGAATCGTGAGACTCTTCACACCACTCCGTGTAACAGACAGAGAAGAGAAGGTAGGTCTGGATATCTCAGAGCATGGTGAGAGTGCATATCCAACATTCAATGGACTTGATTCGTAGGAGGATGCAATTGCGAACTGGATATGTATAGAGTGTTGAACTGATTTAGAATACCAATCAGGGAGCGCTTCCGCTTAACTCAGGCTGCAGCGGTACTAAGGCGCTGCCTGGGGGCACCACCTAAGGACCGGCGCCCTCGTATATCCCTGAGTTGGTAGTTCTAAATCAGCTCAACAAAATAAGAATACTATGTTCGCAATTGCCTGCATATTCTGGAAATTTGGCAAAGTGAAAGGAGAATATCATTATGATGATAAAGGTTGAGGCTATCGTGCGCGAGGAGGTCTTTGAGGACGTCAAGGAAGCACTGAACGCTATAGATGTAAATGGAATTACAGTGTCTCAGGTTATGGGATGCGGGGCACAGAGAGGATATAAGAAACTTGTCCGTGGTACGGAGGTAGATGTGGTGATGCAGCCAAAGATCAAGTTTGAGATAGTTGTGTCATCTGAGGAATGGGAGAAGAAGACCATCGAGGCTATCCAGAAGGCGGCATATACAGGCGAGGTTGGAGACGGCAAGATATTCAGCTACGAGATCCGCACTGCAACTAAGATCCGTACAAAGGAGAGCGGCTATGATGCTCTGAATTAAAAGTTTATAATTTCTTTACCAAATACTAGCCGGGAATCCTTTGACAATCACAGGGTTCCCGTGTTATTATGTCGGAAATATCAGGGAGTAGTTCACATCGGTTATAAGATGTTGTGCGATCTCGTCATCACGTTTTCTGGCTGGGACATACCTGTGCAGGGAACCGGGACGCACGCTTTCGGAGTATATATAGTAGTGTATATAGAAATTGAAAGGAACGAGACTTTTATTGTGTGTTTATCATGCAATGAAGGTCTCGTTCCTTTTTCTTTGCATGACACACACAACCTGTTTACAGAGATTAAGAAGAAAAGGAGTCTGGTGTGTATGACAGAGAAAAATTTTTGGAACTGTTCCGGTGATGAATTACTAAAAGAATTCAAGACAGACAGCCGCGGACTGTCGACGGAGCGGGCAGAGGAGATCCGCAGTGAAAAGGGAGAAAATGTTCTCCAGGAAGGCAAGAGAAAGAGCACATTACAGGTGTTCCTCAGCCAGTTTTGTGACCTGCTGGTGATCATACTGATCATAGCAGCGGTCATTTCTATGTTTTCTGACAATATCGAGAGTACCATAGTAATCTTGGCGGTACTCGTCATGAATGCTGTGCTTGGAACGGTGCAGCATGTGAAAGCCGAGCGTTCGCTTGACAGTTTGAAACAGCTTTCATCCCCAAATGCAAAAGTTATGAGAGATGGTGTGAAGCAGGAGCTTCCGTCCCGCGAGATAGTTCCGGGTGATATCGTGCTGCTCGAGGCGGGCGATATGATAGTTGCCGATGGAAGGATACTCAGGAACTTCTCACTCCAGGTAAATGAGAGTTCACTCACCGGAGAATCTACAAATGTGGAAAAGAATGATGCAATAATAGAAGGTTCCGTGCCTCTTGCAGACAGGACAAATATGGTGTATTCAGGAAGTCTTGTTACATACGGACGAGCAGAGGTGCTTGTGACCGGAACAGGAATGGATACGGAGCTCGGCAAGATTGCAGGACTTATGAATGCGGCAAAGGAGAGAAAGACTCCGCTTCAGGAGAGCCTTGACAAGTTCAGTGCAAGGCTTGCGGCATTCATCATGATCGTGTGCGCGCTGGTATTTGTCCTCTGTATATACAGAAAGATGGCGGTGCTTGATTCCATGATGTTCGCAGTCGCTCTTGCAGTTGCAGCAATACCTGAGGCTCTTGGTTCGATAGTTACCATCGTGCAGGCATTTGGCACCCAGAAGATGGCGAAGGAGAATGCGATCATCAAGAACCTCAAGGCGGTTGAAAGCCTTGGATGCGTGTCAGTCATCTGCTCAGACAAGACCGGAACACTTACACAGAACAAGATGACCGTGCAGGAGATATATCTGGATGGAAAACTTTACAAGCCGGAGGAGCTTGATTCCCATAACCAGCTCCACAGATATCTGCTATATGATGCGGTTCTCACCAATGATTCCAGCATAGTGGATGGAAAAGGAATAGGAGATCCGACGGAATATGCATTGCTTGAGATGTTCCGCCAGGTCCACATGATGCCAGGCATGGAGACGGAGGGTAAAGGTACCTCTGTTCCTGCGGAGGCTGTAAAATGGAGTCTGAAGGAGGATGTACTCAGGGACTGCATGGACAGAATGGAGGAGGTTCCGTTCGACTCGGACAGAAAGCTTATGAGTACAAAGTATCTGCTTCATGGGGTTCCGACCATACTCACCAAGGGTGCTGTTGATGTGCTGCTTGACAGATGCGTAAGCGTGAGATACAGCGATGGCGTAAAGCCTATGACAGATGAAGAAAAAGCGAAGATCAAGGCTCAGAACAAGGCATTCTCAGAGAATGGCCTCCGTGTACTGTCATTTGCATATAAGGAAAGTGATGAGGTACTGGGAGTTGATACTGAGTATGGATTTAC
Organism: Coprococcus aceti; assembly: GCF_025567285.1. Taxonomy (NCBI): domain Bacteria; kingdom Bacillati; phylum Bacillota; class Clostridia; order Lachnospirales; family Lachnospiraceae; genus Coprococcus; species Coprococcus aceti. Next base: position 64,408 of record NZ_JAOQJT010000011.1, on the reverse strand, counting down.
ATTCCTTGGACTTGTGTCCATGGTGGATCCGCCACGCCCGGAGTCTATGGCAGCGGTTGCCGATGCAAGGCGTGCGGGCATAAAGCCGGTCATGATAACTGGAGACCACAAGATCACAGCGGTTGCCATAGCGAAGCAGATCGGAATATACGAAGATGGGGACATGGCACTCACGGGAGAGGAGCTTGACGCTCTGTCTGATGAGGAGCTTGCACGTGACATAACAAAGATATCTGTATATGCCAGGGTGTCACCGGAGAATAAGATAAGGATAGTCGATGCATGGCAGAAGAACGGCAATATAGTAGCCATGACAGGCGATGGTGTCAATGATGCCCCTGCACTCAAGAAAGCAGACATAGGTGTTGCCATGGGAATAACCGGCACGGAGGTGTCCAAGGACGCGGCGGCTATGATACTGTCAGATGACAACTTTGCAACCATCATCAAGGCGGTGTCAAATGGACGAAATGTATACAGGAACATAAAGAATGCGATACTGTTCCTGCTGTCAGGAAACACAGCTGGAATACTGGCGGTGCTTTATACCTCGATAGCTGCCCTGCCTGTTCCGTTTGCACCTGTACATCTGTTATTCATCAACCTGCTCACAGATTCTCTTCCTGCGCTCGCGATAGGAATGGAGCCGGCTGATCCATCGCTGCTCTCAGAAAAACCGAGGGATCCTAAGAAGGGAATACTGACATCTGACTTTATGGCAAAGATGCTCTCGGAGGGCCTTCTCATCGCTATAGCGACCATGACAGCATTCCATCTTGGCCTGCCGGTGAGTCCGGCAAAAGCCACTACCATGGCATTTGCAACACTGACACTTGCCAGACTGTTCCACGGTTTTAACTGCAGAAGTGAGGAGTCGATGTTTAAGCTTGGATTTAGATCAAATAAATACAGCGTATATGCATTTTTAGCCGGAGTGGCATTTCTGGCTGCGGTCCTGTTCATACCGGGACTTCACAGTCTGTTCAGCGTGGTAAGTCTTGGAGCAGCGGATGTGCTGAAGATAGCGGGACTTGCATTTGCACCAACTGCGATAATACAGATCATTAAGGCCATACAGGATAATAGGAGATAGACATGCTGGAGAATATTACATTTTCATATTTTGCAGAGCAGGTTGTGAGCCATCCGGCGCTTTTGATCGCCGTCCTGCTGACACTTGGAGTAATTCTGGTAAATGGATGGACGGATGCACCAAATGCCATAGCGACGTGTGTGTCTACCAGATGTATAGATGTGGATAAGGCGATAATTATGGCGGCTGCCTGCAATTTCCTTGGGGTGCTTATCATGTCGCTTGTCAATTCAAAGGTAGCCATGACTATCAAGAACATGGTGAATTTCGGCGGTGACACAGACTCAGCTATGATCGCTCTGTGTGCGGCAATGACGGCGATCGTAATATGGGCAATCGGTGCATGGGCATTTGGCATACCAACAAGTGAGAGCCATGCACTGATAGCCGGACTTACGGGCGCAGCCATAGCACTTCAGGGAGGACTGGACGGTGTAAATCCTTCAGAGTGGATAAAAGTAATATATGGTCTTGTGCTGTCAACCGTTCTCGGATTCGCAGTCGGATTTGTGGTGTGCAAGCTGCTCGCGGTTATCTGTTACCGCTTTGACAGAAGAAAGACAAATGCTTTCTTCTCAAAAGCACAGGTGGCCGGCTCGGCGGCGGTGGCATTCATGCACGGAGCCCAGGACGGTCAGAAGTTCCTGGGAGTTCTCCTGCTTGGGCTGTTTCTCGTAAATGGACAGAGCAGTGCAGAAAATGTAATGATACCAATATGGATGATGATACTTTGCTCGGTTGTCATGGGACTTGGAACATCAATTGGAGGAAAGAAGATCATCAAGTCTGTTGGAATGGATATGGTAAAGCTTGAGAAATATCAGGGATTTGCGGCTGATCTGTCGGCGGCACTCTGTATCCTGCTCTCGACGGTATGTGGAATCCCGGTCAGCACCACCCATGTGAAGACGACAGCCATCATGGGCGTGGGTGCTGAGAAGAGGGCATCTGCGATCAACCTCAAGGTGGTGCGTGATATGGTGCTCGCCTGGGTGCTCACATTCCCTGGCTGCGGTGTCATAGGATATGGCATGGCAAAGCTGCTGATCGTGTGGCTGGGGTAGTTTGTAGGTGGTTGAAAATGCAGGCTGAGAAGTGCAAGTGATATTTTGACATACCAATCAGGGGTCGTTCCCACTTAACTTAGCCTGCAGCGGTACTAAGGTGCCGCTTGAGGCTCCACCTAAGGACCGGCGGCTGCGTATTCCCCTGATTTGGTAATGCAAAAATCACTTACACGATTGCAGCGTATGAGTTTTTCAACCACCTACAAACACAGAGTTTTTATTATAAGGAGAAAAACTATGAAGAAGAAAAAGGACGAGTTTTATTTTAAAAATCTGAATACATGTGTGGAGATCTCGTATCAGGCTGCGGAGTTTCTGAAGAACGTAGTCGTGGATTTTTCGGTGGACACCATCAAGGAAAATCTTGATCGTATGCATGAGCTTGAGCAGAAGGCCGATGGCAAGAAACATAAGATGATGACTGTGCTCAGTCAGGCGTTCATAACACCGATTGAACGGGAGGATCTGGTTGCCCTGTCTAACTATCTGGATGATATTACCGATGCTGTTGAGGATGTGTTCCTACAGATTTATATGTGCAATGTGGATACTATCAGAGAGGATGTACCCCAGATGGTAGAACTGCTCCTCGAGTGCATCAAGGCACTGCAGGATGTGATCGGAGAATTGAAGAGATTCAAAAGTTCAAAGACCATTGGGCAGAGCATAATCAGGGTAAATGATCTTGAGGAGCAGGGAGACAGATTGTATGTGGAGAATATGCACAGACTGTACGGTGAGAGTGACCTTAGGACTGTGGTCGTGTGGAAAAACATATATGCCTGCATAGAGAACTGTATGGATGTGTGCGAGCATGCGGCGGATATTGTGAACACAGTGATCATGAAAAATTCATAGGATGAGATTCCTGCAAAAAATAATAGTCAATAGAAATATTTACGAAATATTTTCAGATTGAATTAAAAAATTTGTTATATTTATCAAAAATTAGAAAAAGCAGAATATTCTATTGAATAAAATCAGAGTGAGAATATAATAATCAAAGGGTTAAAGGGTGGTTTGAATATACAGAGTAATTATATCTGTGTATCGAACCTCCTTTTTTGTGAAAAAGGCCCGACATGCGGAGGCTGTATACAGGCATGTATACCAAAGTTATGAATTGTTGCTCCATATGTGCATGATAAATATATAGAAGGAAGACAAAAAAGATGAAATATTTGAAGCAGTTTCTTATAATCCTCGCCATATCCTTTATCGGTGAGATACTTAAGTACATAGTTCCACTACCGATTCCGGCGAGTATATATGGTATGGTTATCATGTTTATCTGCCTACAGACCAAGATCCTCAAGCTGGACGATGTGAAGAGTGTGGGCAAGTTTCTCATAGAGATCATGCCGGTTATGTTCATACCAGCCGGTGTGGGCCTTATGTCGTCGTGGGGAACGCTTAAGCCTGTGCTTGTGCCAGTCAGCGTTATAACGGTGGTCGTTATCATAACGGTCATGCTTGCTTCAGGCTGGGTATCACAGCTTATAATAAGGAGAGACAGGAAGAAGGAGACTGAAAATGAGTGATATGTTTGAATCGTCCATATTTGCAGGGGTGACTATAAGCCTTCTGGCATATATGTTTGGAAGTGTACTTAAAAAGAAACTTAAGATAGCTATACTTAATCCACTGCTGGTGTCCATCATAGTGACTATAGTGGTTCTGGTTGTGGCTGATGTGGATTACGATGTGTACAATGAAGGCGCAAAGTATCTGAGCTGGTTCCTCACACCGGCTACAGTGTGTCTTGCAATCCCACTCTATGAGCAGTGGGAGCTTTTAAAGCACAATTATAAGGCTGTGCTCGGCGGTATAGTTGCCGGAGTTATAACGAGTCTGACTACAGTCCTTGTGTTGTGCAAGGTCATGGGACTTTCCCATAAAGATTATGTGACACTTCTTCCGAAGTCCATAACCACAGCTATCGGAATGGGTGTTTCGGAAGAGCTTGGCGGATATGTGACCATCACGGTTGCAGTCATAGTTGTGACCGGAGTGATCGGCAATATAATCGGAGAGATCGTGTTCAAGATATTCCGTATCAAAGAACCTATATCAAAGGGACTTGCCCTGGGATCATCAGCCCATGCCATCGGAACTGCCAAGGCTATGGAGATCGGCGAGGTTGAAGGAGCCATGAGTAGTCTGTCGATTGCAGTTACAGGAATACTCACGGTCATACTCGCGTCGGTGTATGCACATTTTATGTAATGGATATAATTGGAGAGAGTTATACTTTTCGTATCTCTCTGAGCTTATATGCAGCCATGAGCTGGAATCTGACCTCCGCATTGGAGAGATCATATTCCAGCTCTTCTTTTATTATCCGGAGCCTGTAATTTATCGTATTCCTGTGGCAGAACATTTTCTCAGAGATGTGCTGAACACTGCCGCTGCACTTAAGATATTCGTACAGAGTGTCCGTCAGAGCTGAGTGATGGGTTTTGTCGTACTCTATGACACCACCGAGCTGCTCTGCGATGTCACTACATTTGTCTGCGATGGATCCGGAGGAAGGGCATCTCAGGATAACTGTCGGACTGCCATCATATACAAATGCATGAAAGACAAGATCTGTATTGTTGCAGACCTTCTGCAGGATATACATGAAATCATCTGTTGCTTCTGTATCGATGGACAGAACGTTGTAGCAGCCATTGTTGAATCCGGAGCCTCTTAGTGTGTCAGTCTGCTCGTCGGTCAGAGAATTCCCCATGAGAATATTCTGGAATGCTGCGGTCATGTTGCCATCATCCCTGGAGTCTTCAAATATCCTGTTGTAGTAGTCGTGGGTTATATCAAATATCCTTGTGTCCCATGGCATGGTGAACAGCGGGAACGAATATAGGTGACACAGCCTGACGATCTCATCGGTTATGTCCTCCTCAAATATATATCTGCCGGTATTCAGAATAAGTCCGCAGGTTCCCCTCCGTTCAAGAATGTGGATGTGGATATATCCTCTGATATGTATACCCAGCTTACGATGTTCTCCATTCCCTTTCCGCCGGATATCAGGTTGAGGTTGTATTTTCGCTTGGGTCAGCGATACGGCACTTCCGCTTGTGCTTATTCCTACAACCTGTGGAACAGGTTCAGAGGGAAATGGATTTGCGGTTCTCACCAATCCGGAAAATGGCGACAAGAAGTCGCTCAGATGCAATGCCATCGTGGCAAAGGTATCCATCGTGGATCCGGACTGCATGAAGACCATGCCAAAGCATGTGCTTGCAGCAGTTGGATTTGATGCACTGTGCCACTGCATGGAGGCATACACATCAAAGATCTCGCAGCTCTGACACCGGTTATCATCGAGGCATCCTACAAGGGAGATCACTTCAAGTTTGCGAAGATCGCCAGAATATTTGGTGGTATCACGGCGGATGATCTGGCATCGAAGATCAGAACTCTTCTGAAGAATCTTGATCTGGATGTCAAGCTTTCAGATCTAGGAATCGAGGAGAAGGATATTCCTTGGATGGCTGAGAACTGCATGAAGGTTTCGGCGGCCAGCATAGCTAACAACCCTGTGGTATTCACACAGGAGGAGATCGCTGAGATATATAAGAAGGCAATGTAAATTGTAATATAAAGGATAGCAAACCGCTGCAGCCGGATGGGTTTCCGACTGTGGCGGTTTTTATTGTGAATTATAGTGCTTGCATATCTTTTCTAATTCTGCGAAGTTTAAGCAATCATGCCTTCGTTTAAAATATTCGCCGGACATGTATTTGTTGTAAAGAACGTTGGCTTTGTTGACTATTTTGTCGTAATTTTCATTACACCATTGGAGCTCCTGCCTGTAGAGTTGCTTTCTTTTGGCAATTTCAGAGGTATCGTGCTTTCTTATTTTGGTATCTATTCTTGATAATTGGGATGTTTCAACTGGAATCATTCTGCTGAAATTGAGAGCGGCGATGATTTTGCTATTTATAATAATTCGAGAAAAATCAATCCTATCAGACATGTTTTCGTGTTTTGGTTTGAAGGATGTTAATGGTATACAATATTTTTGACCATTACAAGTGACTATAATTCCGATATATGGTCGAGTATGTTTAGCTAGTTGTGGACTTGAGTTGTATATTCTGTCATCTTTGGCGTGTAGATTGCGGATATATTTCATATCTATCCAATATAATTTTAATTCGTGTTTCAATATGCCTCCTTATAAAATGTAAAAGGACTATGCGTACATAGTCCTTTTTATAGTTCACCTGAAAGGTGACGCTATTCTGCTGAATGTCCACTTATATAATTGGCAGGACTCTCCATATGACTATAGAATAGCATAGAACCAGCATTTGTCAAGTTGTGTAAGTATAATAATTTGTTATGGTAAAAAATGCAATAACAGCCAAGGATATTTAACAGAATGTTTATAAAAGAATACATATTGTAAAATAAAGAATTTGTGTTATCTTGTTTAATTGGATTGCAGTTTGTATCAGGGAACTACCTACTGCATGAGACAGACTGCAAATATTAAATATAGATAGAAAAGAGACGATGCGTATGCTAAGAAAGAACAGAGAACTCAGACAGACATCCGAAACATTCCTGCTCAGTGCGATACTTGCGCTTTCGGGGGGATTTCAGGATGCATATACATACAATGCCAGAGATGAGGTGTTCTCCAACGCCCAGACAGGAAATGTGGTTCTCATGAGCCAGCATCTTATGATGGGAGATTTTAAGATTGCATTGAGATACCTTTTTCCGTTGATCGCATTTGCACTTGGCGTGCTGGTGGCGGAGAGGATAAGCCATAGATACAAGAATGCATCCCGCATACATTGGAGACAGATAGTTGTGCTGGTGGAGATCGTGATATTGTTTGCGGTTGGATTCATACCGGTGAGGTTCAATCTGCTCGCCACGATGCTTGTGTCATTTGCCTGCTCCATGCAGGTTCAGACTTTCAGAAAGGTAAATGGCTACGGCTATGCCAGCACGATGTGTATAGGAAATCTCCGAAGCGGAACGGAGAGTCTGTCGGTATACCTCAGGGACAAAGAGCCTGGGGCACTCAGAAAGGCCATGCACTATTATGGAATCATCATCATATTCGCACTTGGCGCCGGAGCTGGCGGCGTGTGCACGCTGCATCTGGGGTTCAAGTCGATCTGGATATCCAGTGCACTTCTTATGGTGGCACATCTCATGATGTATAAGGAGAAGAGATAACGCACTGTTTTTATCTGAAGAGTAGCTGGATGTTCAAAATATCACAAAATTATCGCTAAACAGCAAAAAAGCGGCAGAAAGATACAATTTTAAATTATTTTGTATCTTTCTGCCGTTTTTTCATAAAAATGCGAAAATATTATGCGCTTACATCCTACCCTCATACACCGCTTCGTTCGTGAACTCGATTCCAAGCTTCTTGAATGTGTTCATATCAACCGCCGACAGTATGGCAGATGTGTGAAGCTGGCATCCGGCAAGCTTTGGAAGCTGCTGCAGAGCAAGCTTGGCATTTGGATCTGATACTGCACACATGGACAGGGCGATGAGAACCTCGTCTGTGTGGAGTCTTGGATTCTTGCTGCCAAGGTACTGAGTCTTGAGCTTCTGTATAGGCTCGATAAATGTTCTTGAAATCAGGTGTGTCTTCTTGTCGATGCCGCCAAGTATCTTGATGGCATTCAGGAGGACTGCTGATGAAGGTCCGAGAAGGTCTGAGGTAGAACCTGTGACGATGGTTCCGTCTGGCAGCTCAAGTGCAGCGGCAGCAGAACCGGTCTCCTCGGCAAGCTTGTTAGCAACAGGGACAACGGCGCGGTCATCCACGGTGATCTTTGCCTGCTTCATGATGAGTTCTTGCTTGTAGACCTCATCCTTTGTAGCCTCGTCTCTGACAAATCTGTTCACGGACTGATAATATCTTCTGATGATCTCCTGCTTTGAAGCCTCCTGACAAGCCTCGTCGTCAACGATGCAGTTTCCTGCCATGTTGACACCCATGTCTGTAGGTGACTTGTATGGGCAGTGTCCGTAGATTCCCTCGAACATAGCCGCAAGGACAGGGTAGATCTCTATATCACGGTTGTAGTTGACTGTGGTCTCACCGTATGCTTCCAGATGGAACGGATCGATCATATTCACATCGTTGAGGTCGGCAGTTGCAGCCTCGTATGCCAGGTTTACAGGGTGCTTGAGAGGAATATTCCAGATAGGGAATGTCTCAAACTTTGCATAGCCAGCCTTCACACCGCGCTTATTCTCATGGTAGAGCTGGGAGAGGCATGTAGCCATCTTGCCGCTTCCAGGGCCAGGTGCTGTGACGATGACGAGAGGTCTGGTAGTCTCAACATACTCGTTCTTGCCGTATCCCTCATCACTGACGATCTTTTCTACGTTGTTTGGATATCCGTCGATTGAATAGTGGTGGTAAACCTTGATCCCTATTGCTTCAAGCTTCTTCTGGAAAACATCCGCAGAAGACTGTCCAGCGTATCTGGTGATTACCACACTGCTCACATACAGTCCCTTTTCTTTGTATACGCCTATAAGTCTGATGACATCCTGATCGTAAGTGATGCCGAGATCGTGTCTGATCTTGTTGCGCTCTATGTCGGCAGCATTTATAGATATGATCATCTCAGCCTGGTCTGCAAGCTGGAGAAGCATCTGAAGCTTACTGTCCGGAGCGAATCCTGGAAGGACTCTGGATGCGTGATAGTCGTCGAATAACTTTCCACCAAATTCCAGATACAGCTTGTCTCCGAACTGTCCGATCCTCTCTCTGATATGCTCAGACTGCATGGACAGATATTTGTCATTGTCAAAGCCAATTTTTCTCATCTTGTGAATCTCCTTAAACTATAATTGAACAGACATATGGTTTTGTCTGTGTATCTCTTTATGAAATAATGTAATAAGTAAGAATACTTAAATTTATAAAGCGTCCTATAAGAGAATACCACACAGATGGGAGAAAAAACAGAGGAAAGTTCGGCAAAATTGCAAATGTAATAATGCAGTAAATTTTTTCTGTATTATAGTGTTTTATATTGAAAATGATGGATGGATTGGGTAGAGTAAGGGTATGGGAGTAATGCTCGCAAATAGCAGGAACAGGAGGTACAGACATGAGTGCAGATTACATCACAATGACCATACCAAAGCAGAAGAGAATAGCTCTTATCGCCCATGATGCGAAGAAGGAAGAACTCATCAAATGGTGCGAGGACAACAGGAACATATTGAGCCGGCATGAGCTGTGCGGAACGGGAACCACAGCCCGCATGATAACAGACAGGACAAATCTTCAGGTGAAGGGCTACAACAGCGGTCCGCTTGGAGGAGACCAGCAGATAGGTGCGAAGATTGTTGAGGGAAGGATAGATTTCGTGGTTTTCTTCTCGGATCCCCTGACCGCAGCTCCACACGATCCGGATGTGAAGGCTCTGCTCCGTATCGCTCAGGTGTACGACATACCGATGGCGAACAACAAAGCCACAGCGGACTTTATGATCCAGTCCAAGCTGATGGATGAGCCATACGACCATAAGGTCATCAACTTCCAGAAGAATATCGACAACAGGGCGAACACGCTGGGGAAATAATTGTATAGTGATAATGAAGTCTAAGGATCCACAGGATATCTGGCAAATGTCAGCCGACCTGTGGATTTTTTCTATTTTAGGCAGAGATAGTGGAGGGGCCTGGTTCCATCGGCGGTATAATTTTTCCAGAATGTTGTCAAAAAAATTATGTGAATAAAAGGAGCGGCTTATGAGAAGGATGAAATGATTTATGGCATTTGCACTGTCGGCGGCTATGATGCTGACCTCGGTGAATATGCCGGAAGTGACCGCTTGGGCACAGGATACCGGCAAGGTGACATATTATTCAACATGGAGTGCTGCAAAAAATACTGTGGTTAAGAAATAATGAACCACATGGCACTGGATATATAGAATTATAGAGTTACAACACGCGGATGTATTGCAGGATTTGCAATACATCCGTTTTGTATATATAATGGGTTGGATGTAAAACATATTTGTATTGAGGTAAATGCATTTGAAAGTTGCAAAATGGATCATGCGGGCCATAGTTGTTCTGGTGGTCGGAGTCATGCTGACTGCGGTGATCATATCCGCCGGGCTTGGAAGACAGGCGCGTATGACGATGAAAGAAGAAAAAAAGGCAAAAGCGAAAAACTCTTACACAGAAAAAGAGATGATCATAACTGAGAAGTTCCGGGACATTAACATACAGGTGGCAGACGACATGGATGTGAAACTGGTGGAATCCGACGATGACAAATGTCACGTCACATATTTCGATTCGCCCGACGTCATACATTCCGTGATGGTGCAGGATGATGCGCTTGTCATGACCTGTGCCGACAACAGGACATTTGGCTCAGACATGGGCTTTGGAGACGATCCTTATGTCGTGGTGAGTATACCGGAGGGAGAGTATGGAGATATATCCATGACCTCGAAGACGGGAACTCTGGTGTCCAGTGTGCAGATATCCTGTGGGACATTTGAAGTAACTGAGGTGAATGGCGGAGCGTATCTGTCCAATATAACCGCAGAAAATGTAAATGTCGTCACAGATTCCGGTGAGGTCACCATGGCTTCTGTGGATGCGGACAGTGTGAAGGTGAATGGCAGCAGCGGCGACTTTTCGATAATGAACGTCCACGGCGACAATGTCATAATATCCGCGGGCAAGGGTTTGCTTGAGGGGTATAATATAAAGGCGGCAAAGGTTGGACAGTTCATGACATCTTCAGGAGATATAAATGTAGATGCGTGCGATGGACATATGCTCTGGTTTGCGACGGAGAGTGGTAACGTGGATATATCATTCTTGTCGGAGAAACGTTTCCTTGTGAACAGCAAGAGCGGAGAGGTGGACATACCTGAGCCCCATATGGCAAATGAAAACAAGTGCATTGTCGATACCGCATCGGGCGATGTCCAGATAAAATATGTTGACAGATAGAACAACTGAGCTTAGAAGGTTATAATATGGAATTAAAATTTGTTGATATTGATGATTATAGAAAACAGGTAAAGCACCTGTTCGTGACTGCGTTCCCAAGGGAAGAAAGACCTCCTATGTGGATGCTCACCAGAAGATGCAGACAGGGAAAGGCGAGGTTTCGTGCGGTTGTGGACTCGGGCAGATTTGTCGGACTGACATATGTGATAGGTGATGACAGGGTGAAAACGCTCATGTTCCTTGCGATAGATGAATCGGCAAGAGATGGTGGATACGGCTCTGCAATATTAAAAAAGGTGAGAGCAGAGTATCCGGATCAGAAGCTGTTTCTGAATATCGAGCCCCTTGATGAGAATGCGCCGAATTACGACCAGAGGTGCCGGAGAAAGGCGTTCTACGAGCGCAATGGCCTGTCCTGCCTGGATTACCAGGTCAGAGAAGCCGGTGTTACATATGAGATGATGACCTACGGAGAGTACGTGACACGGGACGAATACGAAGAGGTTATGAGAGTTATGTATGGCTCTCTTCTATATAAGATAATAAAGCGCATGTAAATGCAAATGTACAGGAAAGGAGATCTGTGACATGGCAAAGATGGTGAAGATAATAAAAAAGAAAGATGAATACTCAATGGAATATGAAGTGGGCGATGTGCTCAAGGTGGACAGCACATGGTACGGCGGCGTGACTGTGCTCGGCAAGACCGGTGTGCCGGTGTCCATAGATAAGGATGAATATGAGGAGGTTCAGGATATTTCTGAGCCGGAGAAAGCTGAACCTACGAGCATTGAGGAAGGACTCAGACCTGCGGGACAGGGCGTTTCAACAGAAGCCTTTGACCATTTGAAGGAGATCGAAGATGAGGTCCGCGGCGCTGTGAAGGATCTTCTTGCAGTTGCGGGACTTGAACCCGGCGATGCACTGGTGGTCGGCTGCTCATCCAGCGAAGTTGCAAATATGAGGATAGGCTCATTCTCCAGTGAGGAGATCGGCAAATGTATAGCGGGAGCAATACTCGATGAACTCAAAGACACAGGTGTCTACATGGCGGCGCAGTGCTGTGAACATCTGAACAGGGCAATAATAGTTGAGAAGGAATATGCAAAGGCGAACAGGATACCGATAGTCAATGTTGTGCCACAGCTCAAGGCGGGCGGTTCATTTGCCACAGCGGCATACGCAGATATGAAGGAGCCAGTGGCTATCGAGGCTATACAGGCACAGGCAGGCATTGATATAGGAGATACTCTCATAGGCATGCATCTTGCGCCGGTGGCCGTTCCGGTCAGATCTGAGCACAGCATGGTTGGAAGTGCACATGTGGTTATGGCGAGAACCCGTGCAAAATACATTGGCGGTGCGAGAGCCTGCTATCGCTAAAAAATAAAGAATTACCCGGAGGTATGACGTGTACGACAATATTATATTTGACTTATATGGAACATTGATAGACATTCACACTGATGAGGAGGACATCGCTGTGTGGAAACATATGTGTGAGTTCTATGCGCAGCACGGAGTGAAATACAATCCGGCAGGACTCAGATCAAGGTACAAGAGACAGATCAGACGCGCAGAACAGGCCATGGCAAAGAAGAGGTTCAAATTCCCTGAGATACAGATACTTGAGGTATTTGAGCAGCTCACGTTGAAAAAAGATCAGACACCGTTCGATTGTGCAGAGCTGACAGTGGCTGCGGCTCAGGAGTTCCGCAAGGCGTCTACAGGATATATAAGACTGTATGACGGCGTGACGGATATGCTCGAACAGCTCAAGCAGGCCGGAAAGAAATTATACATCCTGTCAAATGCACAGAGAGTTTTCACCTTCCCTGAGGTTCAGTCACTTGGCATAGAGGGATATTTTACAGATATATCGCTCTCTTCGGATTTCGGTGCAATGAAGCCGGATGCAGCGTTCTATCAGCAGCTCCTGGACAGAAATCATATCAATCCGAACAGATCCATAATGGTGGGAAATGACGCGGTATGTGATGTGCTGGCGGCGAAGCAGGTCGGACTCCACACCTGTTATGTACACTCCAATATATCCCCGGTGGATGATGCCGACAGAGACATAAAAGCAGACATAATTATGGATGAGGTAAATGTGCCGGAGATGTGCAGACTTATCCTTGAGGATGCCGACAGATAAGACCGGTCATATCCGAATATAAAAAAGAACTATTCGTCTTTAGTTAAAACGAATAGTTCTTTTTATTCTATATATGATCTAGCTGAAAAGCTCTCCGTGCTTCTCATAATCGGTAATACGTGAGATGGAGTTGTCATCATTTACAAATACGACCTTAGGCGTGTGCTCCTTTGCCTCCTCATGTGTCATTGATGCGTAGCACATGAGAATGATGTGATCTCCGACCTGGACCTGACGGGCAGCAGCACCGTTGAGGCACATAACTCCTGATCCCGGCTCTCCTGCTATGGTGTATGTCTCGAAACGATTACCATTTTCTATGTCAACAATCTGTACTAATTCATACTCAAGGATTCCGGCGGCCTTTAAAAGCTCAGAATCTACAGTTATACTGCCGACGTAATTGAGCTCAGCCTGAGTTACAACTGCGCGGTGTATCTTACTCTTTAACATCGTAATATTCATAAGATTTGCCTTTCTATGCTGTATGCATCCTGTTTACCGCAATTATAATATCATAAATTGACAATATTGCAACAGTAAATAAAATCATTTCTTGATTATATTATTGACATGTGCAAAAATAACTGAAAGAGAGTTGTAGACCGGACATTTGGAAAGGTGGACAATGGAGAGTCAGAATTACTTAACTATTGCAATAGAAAAGATGGGGCACGTCATGCTTGATGACAGGCATATGAAAGCCTCTGACATATATAAAACAGCGGTTAAGCTTCACAAAAAAGAGGATTATAATCCGCCTTCTTATAATGAAGATAAGTTTAAGGTCAGATCGGTGTTTGAGAAGGGCGGACTGTGCTTTTATGTGATGCCTAAAGACGGCAGGGCGACGGAGTTCTTCATGTATATACACGGCGGAGGATTTGTGTCGAGGATAACACACAATGAATGGAAGTTTGTGTTCGACACGGTGGAGAGAACCGGCTATGGGGCGGTGGTTCCGATATACCCGCTTGCGCCGGAGCATTCGGTGACAGAGGCACTGGATATGCTTACGGGTGCGTATGACAAGCTGTGTGACTCGGAGGATGTCCAGCGTCTGGTGCTTCTCGGACATTCATCCGGAGGCTGTCTGGCGTTATCGCTTGCCATACAGTTGTGGAAGAAGGGCAGGAGAAGACCGGACAAGCTCATACTGTGCTCCCCGGTTCTTGACACGGAATTTGAGGACACGGAGCTTGAACAGAAAATGAGTGACAAGAGCCGTTTTATGTACAGATATTACTACACGCCGGGGATAAAGCATTTCCTCTCTGCTTACTGGGTGAAGGATGCGGCAGGAAGGACGGATATGACAAGTCCCGTGTATTACGACATAACGGATATATGCGATGAGATGGATATATTCACGACAAATGACGACATGCTCAACTGCTATGCCAGAAGGCTGTATGATAACGCGAGCAGGACGAATATGAAGGTGCATTACTATCAGTATTATGCGGTGACACACGATTATCTCGAGCATCCCCTCATACCGGAGTGCAAGACCATCATGAAGAAGATCGCCGGCTGCATCAAGGGAGATTCGGATTTTGTACCTGCTGACATAGAGAATGACATCTGGTGCAGGGCGATGATGGCGGAGCGTTATCCAAAGTTATATGAGGACAATGAGGCCATAAAGCTCACGGACAAATTAGGCATCGAGCATAAGAAGAGGAATGCCAGATACACATTTTACGACAGGACAGTCATGATGGAGAGGCTGGTCGCTGTGGACGAGAGGGTTCGAAACTTCATAAACAGATATGCGGACGGAATTATCGTCAATGTCGGATGCGAACTGGATACCATGTTTTCCCGTGTGGATAACGGCCGTATAAAGTGGTACAATGTTGATCTCCCGGAGCGCATAGATATAAGAAGAAAATACATGGAGATCCGGGACAGAGAGGTCAACATAGGAAGTTCAATATTTGATTACGAATGGCTTGATGAAGTGCAGAAGCCTCAGGATGTGGCGATCCTGTTTGTTGTATACGATATGATGAGATATTTTGACAAGGACAAGCTGAAGTTGTTCCTGGATGCGATATGGAAGAAGTATCCGGGGGCTGAGGTTGTATTTGATGCCAAGAATTCGGTTGCAAAACACAGATGGAACAGAAGCGTGTTCATGGGTAAAAACAAAGGAACGATGCTGCGGGTGAGCATAGATAACTGCACAAGTCTTATGTATGACTGGAACATCAAGTACAAGATACTCTGTGATGAACCGATACTCAGAGAAGCGGATCTTGAGAGAATGTTCTCACACAGTGAGGCGAGAAGGTTCAGACATGCCATAAAGAAGAAGTATGACAAGGTTATACATTTGCGGCTTGGCACGGAACATTTCCTTGATAATATGTAATCAGTGTATGCGGGCTAAGGCGGACTAAGCTAAGAAGGAAGAGACAGGTAGAGATATGGACACACAACAGATAAAGAAATTTACCAGAAACTGGTGCATACTGGTTGGATCGGTATGTCTTATTGCTGGAATTGTTATAGGAATATTTATAGGAAGAGCGGGAGGATTTACCAACTCCAAGGCATCTCCGGGGCTTTCCTATGAATCGGGATATACGCTCGAGGATACGGAGATAACCAGTCTTATATATGACAATTACTGGAACTATATACCGACAGCGTACATCAATGTCGGAGAACTCGGCCCTGATGCGCTGCTGTACAAGATCAGCGACAAGGTGGAGAGAAACAATCTCGATGTTGAGAAGTTCTACACGGGCGACGATGGATATATGCATTACAGCGATGACAATATAAAGGACACACTGGTGGGTGTGGATCTGTCAACATTCCAGTCAGACATAGACTGGGAGACTCTGGCGAAGAACAAAGACATAGATTTTGTTATGCTCAGAGTGGGTTACAGAGGCTACACGCAGGGCGGACTGATGCTGGATTCAAGCTTTGAGGACAGCAAGGCGGCCGTCATCAAATACAAAATACCGACAGGGCTTTACTTCTTCACCCAGGCGATAACATATGACGAGGGTGTAGAGGAAGCGAATTTTGTCCTCAAACAGATAGGCAAGATGAACGTCAAGTATCCTATAGTTATCGACTCGGAGCTTATCGGCGACAGTGAGGCGAGAGGCGACAACGCATCGAATGATGAGAGAACGGATGGCATAGTCGGCTTCTGTGAGACGATAAAGGCGGCAGGCTACACGCCGATGATATATGCCAGCAGGAATATGTTCGCACAGTGCCTTGACATGGACAGACTCGGGGATTACGAGCTGTGGCTTGCACACTATGCAAATGTTCCTAATTTCCCATACAAATATACAGGATGGCAGTACACCGAGTCCGGAACCGTTGACGGTATATCCGGAGACGTGGATCTGGATCTCTGGTTCAAATAATAAACCTTGAATAAACGTGTTATCACAGCCCCGGTTGTTACATATTATAAATGGAATAAACAACCGGGGCTGGATGTTTTATATGGCAACAAAAATTATGATAGATGCTGGGCACGGCGGATATGACAACGGTGCATCGTATGAGGGCAGGCTTGAGAAAAACGATAACCTGAACTTGGCGCTGGCACTTGGGGATGAACTCACCCGCAGGGGATATGATGTGGTATACACCAGAACGGAGGATGTATACGATTCTCCGGTCCGCAAAGCACAGAAGGGAAATGAGAGCGGAGCAGATTATTTTATATCGCTTCACCGCAACTCTGCACCGGAGGCCAACAAGTACAGCGGAGTGCAGACCCTTGTCTACGATAAAAGCGGAGTGAAATACAATCTTGCACAGGAGATCAACAGCGAGCTTGAAAAGCTGGGCTTTCGAAATATAAATGTTGAGGAGAGGCCGGGGCTGGCCGTGCTGCGCCGGACTGAAATGCCCGCAGTGCTCATAGAAACAGGCTTTATCAACAACGATTACGACAATTACCTGTATGATTACAATTTTGAAGCCATAGCAGACGCAATAGCAAATGCTGTGGATGAGACGATCGGCGCGCGAGCGTGAGCCTGGCAATAAACGGATTTGAGTCAGGCCGGGTAAAAAATAAAAAAATTGTTGACATTGCATTTGCAGTGTGTTACATTAAGCAACGATGAACTGCCGAAGACAGTAGGTGCCCTAGGGCGTAAGATGTTATATCACCTACCGAGGAAAGATATCGTTATTGAATTAACAATCTACTCTCAGGTCTTAGGGCTTTGAGAGTTTTTTTATATCTTGGAATGTGCAGTCATTAGTAAAATAAGGAGGCGCATTATGGCAAAGGTAGAGTTAAAGAAGCCAATAGTAGAAGAGATCAAGGCAAATCTTGAAGGCGCTGCTACTGCAGTAGTTGTAGACTATCGTGGTCTTACAGTTGAGCAGGATACACAGCTCCGTAAGAATTTAAGAGAAGCTGGTGTTGTATACAAGGTATACAAGAACACAATGGTTAACTTCGCTATCGAGGGAACAGAGTTCGAAGGCCTTAAGGGTTGTTTAGAGGGACCAACTGGTCTTGCAATCTGCAAGGATGACGCTACAGCGGCTGCAAGAGTTCTTGCAGACTTCGCAAAGAATGCCCCAGCTCTTGAGCTTAAGGGCGGCGTTGTAGAAGGTACATTCTACGATGCAGAAGGAATCCAGGTTATTGCAAAGATCCCTTCAAGAGACGCGCTTATTTCCAAGTTCCTTGGAAGTATCCAGTCACCTATCGCAAACTTCGCTCGTGTTATCAAGCAGATCGCAGAGCAGAAGGAGGCTTAATATTAAGCCTGATAGAACATCTGATGTATATATCGGCACTGCCGGGATCATATGCTGTCAGATATTCAACTGTCTATATCATGGACAAAGGGTATCCGCATGATACGAGAATGATGTGTGGATGCATTACAAAATAACAAATTATATTATATGGAGGAAAAACATAATGACAACTCAGGAAATTATTGAAGTAATCAAAGGTTTATCAGTATTAGAGTTAAACGACTTAGTTAAGGCTTGTGAAGAGGAGTTCGGCGTATCAGCAGCAGCAGGTGTTGTAGTTGCAGCAGCAGGTGCAGACGGTGCAGCAGCAGCCGAGGAGAAGGATTCATTCAACGTAGAGCTTACAGAGGTTGGTCCTAACAAGGTTAAGGTTATCAAGGTTGTTCGTGAGCTTACAGGCTTAGGTCTTAAGGAAGCTAAGGACGCTGTAGATGGTGCTCCAAAGGTAATCAAGGAGGACGCTACTAAGGAAGAGGCTGAGGAAGCTAAGACAAAGCTCGAGGCTGAGGGCGCTAAGGTTACATTAAAGTAATTTGATCCTTATTTTATTATCAGACTTTATTCGGCCTGGCGGAGATGGATCTCATCCCGCCGGGCCGGTTTTTCTATACATCTTTTCTCAATTAATAAAAAAATCTAAAAAATTTCCAAAATATAGTTGACAAATATTGCATTTGCTGTTAGGATAGTAAACTGTCACTATTATGGCTTCGTGTGCATACACATCATAATATGGTGATAAATGGCTTTAAAACACTTATTTAAACTAAGGTTTGTCTTAAAAAGCATAAAAATAAATTCCAAGGGGTGAATGTGTCGATGGAAAAGAACAGAATTAGTCCTGTCAAGTCTGGAAAAGGCTACAGAATGAGCTACGCTAAGCAGAAGGACGTCCTGGAGATGCCTAACTTCATAGAGGTTCAGAAGAATTCATACAACTGGTTCTTAACTGACGGTCTGAAGGAAGCATTCAGGGATATTTCTCCTATCACTGATTACTCTGGACAGTATAGTCTTGAGTTCGTAGATTTTCAGTTCTGTAAAGATGACTTGAAGTACAGTATCGAGGAATGCAAGGAGAGAGATGCAACATATGCGGCGCCTCTCAGAGTCAAGGTCAGACTCAGAGTCGGAGATGCTAAGGAGATGTCAGATCATGAGATATTCATGGGTGATCTTCCTCTTATGACAGAGACAGGAACATTCGTTATCAATGGTGCAGAGCGAGTTATAGTAAGCCAGTTAGTGCGTTCACCTGGTATTTACTATGATATAACACATGATAAGGTTGGTAAGAAGCTGTATGCATGTACAGTAATTCCTAACAGAGGTGCATGGCTGGAGTATGAGACAGATTCCAACGATGTATTCTATGTTCGTGTGGATAGAACCAGAAAGGTACCTGTGACTGTTCTTATCCGTGCACTTGGTCTTGGAACAGATCAGGAGATCATAGATTTATTTGGCGAGGAGCCAAAGATCATGGAGAGTCTTAACAAGGATCCTGCAAAGTCATATGCAGAGGGCGTGGTAGAGCTTTACAAGAAGATCAGACCAGACGAGCCTTCAGTAGTTGAGAATGCAGAGAGCCTTATTAATGCTATGTTCTTTGATGCGAGAAGATACGATCTTGCAAAGGTTGGACGTTACAAGTTCAACAAGAAGCTTGCTCTCAAGGCTCGTATAGCAGGACATGTCCTTGCTGAGGATGCTATCGATCCTAGCACAGGAGAGGTTATCGCTGAAGCTGGAACAACAGTATCAGAGGAGCTTGCAGACACAATTCAGGATGCAGCAGTTCCTTATGTTATGATCCAGACAGAGGAGAGAAACGTTAAGGTTCTTTCTAATATGATGGTCAACATTGCCAACTATGTGGATTTTGATCCTGCTGAGCTTGGCATTGTGGAGAGAGTATATTATCCGGTTCTCGAGGGACTCCTCGAGGAGTATGGCGATGATACAGAGAAGCTCAAGGCTGCCATAGAGAGAGACATGTCAGACCTCGTACCAAAGCATATTACAAAGGAAGACATATTTGCTTCCATAAATTACAACATTCACCTCGAGTATGGCATTGGTAATGACGATGACATCGACCATCTGGGCAACAGACGTATCAGAGCGGTTGGAGAGCTTCTTCAGAACCAGTATAGAATCGGTCTTTCAAGACTTGAGAGAGTTGTAAGAGAGAGAATGACAACACAGGATGCTGAGTCTATCACACCTCAGTCCCTTATCAATATCAAGCCTGTAACGGCTGCTGTTAAGGAGTTCTTCGGAAGTTCACAGTTGTCACAGTTTATGGATCAGAATAACCCTCTGTCAGAACTGACTCATAAGAGAAGACTTTCAGCCCTTGGCCCTGGTGGACTTTCACGAGACAGAGCCGGATTCGAGGTCCGAGATGTACACTATACACACTACGGTAGAATGTGTCCTATCGAGACCCCTGAGGGTCCTAACATCGGACTTATCAACTCACTGGCTACATATGCGCGTATCAACGAGTATGGTTTCGTTGAGGCTCCATATAGAAAGCTTGATAAGACAGATCCTTCTAACCCTGTTGTTACAGATGAGGTTGTTTACCTTACAGCAGACGAGGAGGACAGATACAGAGTAGTACAGGCTAATGAGCCTATAGATGAGAATGGACACTTTGTCAAGAACAATGTATCAGGAAGATTCAGAGCTGATACAACCGAGTTCCCTAAGTCAAAGGTTGATCTCATGGATGTATCACCTAAGATGGTATTCTCAGTTGCTACATCGATGATCCCATTCCTTCAGAACGATGATGCTAACCGTGCCCTCATGGGATCAAACATGCAGCGTCAGGCGGTTCCTCTTATGATGACAGAGTCAGCAGTGGTTGGAACAGGTATGGAGGCAAAGGCTGCTGTAGATTCAGGTGTTTGCGTTGTTGCCAAGAGAGACGGTGTTGTAGAATATTCAAACAGCACAGAGGTATGTGTAAGAGCAGATGAGGATGGAACAAAGGATGTATATCACATCATCAAGTTTGCACGAAGCAACCAGGGTAACTGTATGAACCAGAGACCTATCGTGTTCAAGGGTGACCACGTAAAGGCTGGAGAGGTTATCGCAGATGGCCCTTCAACATCTGGCGGAGAGATCGCACTTGGTAAGAACCCACTGATCGGTTTCATGACATGGGAAGGTTACAACTACGAGGATGCGGTTCTTCTCAGCGAGAGACTTGTACAGGATGATGTATACACATCAATTCATATAGAGAAATACGAGTGTGAGGCTCGTGATACCAAGCTTGGTAAGGAGGAGATCACAAGAGATCTTGCAGGTCTGTCAAATGATGTCCTCAAGGATCTTGATGAGAATGGTATCATCAGAATCGGCGCAGAGGTTCGTGCCGGTGATATCCTCGTTGGAAAGGTTACTCCAAAGGGAGAGACTGAGCTGACAGCAGAGGAGAGACTTCTTCGTGCCATCTTCGGTGAGAAGGCAAGAGAGGTACGAGATACATCACTGAAGGTTCCACACGGAGCATTCGGTATTGTTATAGATGCAAAGGTATTTACACGTGCTGATGGAGACGATCTTCCGGCAGGCGTAGACAAGAAGGTCAGAGTATATATAGCACAGAAGAGAAAGATCCAGGTCGGAGATAAGATGGCTGGTCGTCATGGTAACAAGGGTGTAGTTTCACGAGTGCTCCCTGTTGAGGATATGCCATTCCTTCCAAACGGACGTCCTCTTGATATTGTGCTTAACCCACTGGGCGTTCCTTCACGAATGAACATCGGACAGGTCCTCGAGATCCATCTCGGACTTGCTTCACAGGTTCTTGGATTCAAGGTATCCACTCCTGTATTCAATGGT
The DNA here is from genome assembly GCF_025567285.1 of Coprococcus aceti. Classification (NCBI taxonomy): domain Bacteria; kingdom Bacillati; phylum Bacillota; class Clostridia; order Lachnospirales; family Lachnospiraceae; genus Coprococcus; species Coprococcus aceti. The sequence goes on along the minus strand of NZ_JAOQJT010000011.1, from coordinate 42,480 downwards.
GCTACAGAGTTTGACATCATGGATACACTGGAGATGGCCAATGACTATGCAAATGGTACATGGGAAGACTTCGAGGCTAAGTACAAGGATACAGTAAAGCCTGAGGTTATGGATTACCTCTACACGAACAGAGACCACAGAGCAGAGTGGAAGGGCGTGCCTATCAACAGAACAGGTAAGGTTCAGCTCCGTGATGGTAGAACAGGTGAGAACTTTGATGCCCCTGTAACTATCGGTTACATGCATTACCTCAAGCTGCACCATCTGGTTGATGATAAGATCCATGCTCGTTCAACCGGTCCGTACTCACTGGTAACACAGCAGCCACTGGGTGGTAAAGCTCAGTTTGGTGGACAGCGTTTCGGAGAGATGGAGGTTTGGGCTCTTGAGGCTTATGGTGCTTCATACACACTGCAGGAGATTCTGACAGTTAAGTCTGATGATGTTGTAGGACGTGTTAAGACATATGAGGCTATTATCAAGGGCGACAATATACCAGCACCTGGTGTGCCTGAGTCATTCAAGGTACTTCTCAAGGAGTTCCAGGCTCTCGGACTTGATGTAAGAGTCGTAAGAGAGGAAGAGGACGAGGAAGGCAACAAGAAGATGGTTGAAGTTGATCTCAGCGAGACCATGGAAGCTTATGATTACAACACAAGTATCAAGAGACTTCTCAGCGACAGATCATCAGACAGAGACGATGATATGGATGAGAGCGATGCACCTGAGGTGTTCAGAGGCGATGACGCAGATGAGCTTCAGGCAAGCGGATTCTCAGAGGTTGATGAGAACGACGATATAAGTGATATGGAAGACCTCGGCGATTCAGATTATATGGATAATAATGAGGAAGAATAAGAAAGGAGCTTTGTAAGATGCCAGAATACAATGTAGACAATGCAGAACAGGAAAAGTCATTGAACTTTGACGCAATAAAAATCGGACTTGCATCTCCTGAAAAGATAAGAGAATGGTCACATGGTGAGGTAAAGCGCCCTGAGACTATCAACTATAGAACACTTAAGCCTGAGAAGGACGGTCTGTTCTGTGAGAGAATATTTGGACCACAGAAGGACTGGGAGTGTAATTGTGGTAAGTACAAGAAGATCAGATTCAAGGGAATCGTGTGTGATAAGTGTGGAGTTGAGGTAACAAAGTCCAACGTTCGTAGAGAGCGTATGGGACATATAGAGCTCGCTGCTCCTGTATCACATATATGGTACTTCAAGGGAATCCCTAGCCGTATGGGACTGATCCTTGATATATCACCAAGAGTGCTTGAGAAGGTACTGTACTTCTCATCATATATAGTAACAGATCCAAAGGATACTCCGCTTGCTTACAAGCAGATCCTCAACGAGCAGGAGTTCAGAGAGGCAGAGAAGGAGTATGGTTACGGTTCATTCGTTGCAGAGATGGGCGCAGAGGCTATACAGAAGCTTCTCAAGGCAATAGACCTTGATGCCGAGAGCGCAGAGCTTAAGAAAGAGCTTGAGACATGCAGCGGCCAGAAGCGTACAAGGATCATCAAGAGACTTGAGGTAATGGAGGCATTCAGAACATCAGAGAACAGACCTGAGTGGATGATCATGAATGTAATACCTGTTATCCCACCAGATATCAGACCTATGGTACAGCTTGAAGGTGGAAGATTTGCAACATCAGACCTCAACGATCTGTACAGAAGAATCATCAACAGAAATAATCGTCTCCGCAGACTCCTTGATCTCGGTGCTCCTGAGATCATCGTGAGAAATGAGAAGAGAATGCTTCAGGAGGCAGTTGATGCACTTATAGATAACGGTAGACGTGGACGTGCGGTAACAGGCCCTGGTAACAGAGCACTGAAGTCACTTTCAGAGATGCTGAAAGGTAAGCAGGGACGTTTCCGTCAGAACCTTCTTGGTAAGCGAGTTGACTACTCGGGACGTTCAGTTATCGTAGTTGGACCAGAGCTTAAGATTTACCAGTGCGGTCTCCCTAAGGAGATGGCTATCGAGCTGTTCAAGCCATTTGTTATGAAGGAGCTTACAGCTACAGGTAAGGCAAACAATATCAAGCAGGCAAAGAAGATGGTAGAGAAGCTTGAGCCACAGGTTTGGGACATTCTTGAGGATGTCATCAAGGAGCATCCGGTTATGCTTAACCGTGCCCCTACACTTCACAGACTTGGAATCCAGGCATTTGAGCCAGTGCTTGTAGGCGGTAAGGCTATAAAGCTTCACCCACTCGTATGTACAGCCTTCAATGCCGATTTCGATGGAGACCAGATGGCTGTCCATCTTCCACTTACAGTAGAGGCACAGGCTGAGTGTAGATTCCTTCTGCTTTCACCTAACAACCTGCTGAAGCCATCAGATGGTGCGCCTGTTGCCGTTCCTTCACAGGATATGGTACTTGGTATCTACTATCTGACAATGGAAAAGGAAGGCGAGATCGGAGAGGGAAGATATTTTAAGTCCAAGAATGAGGCAATACTTGCATATGAGAATGGTGGAATTACACTTCACACCAAGATCCATGTAAGAAGAACCGGTGAGTTCGAGGGCGAGGAAGTTACAGGTGTTATCGATACAACACTTGGAAAGCTCCTCTTCAATGAGATCATTCCACAGGATCTCGGATATGTAGACAGAACTGTTCGTGAGAACGCTCTGAAGCTTGAGATAGATTTCCATGTAGGAAAGAAGCAGCTCAAGCCAATCCTTGACAAGTGTATCAATACACACGGTGCAACAAAGACTGCAGAGGTTCTTGATGATGTCAAGGCAATAGGATATAAGTATTCAACAAGAAGTGCTATATCAGTATCTATTTCAGATATGAAGGTGCCTGATGAGAAGAAGGATATCCTTGAGGATGCACAGAAGCTCGTTGACCAAATCACCAAGAAGTTCAGACGTGGTCTTGTATCAGACGAGGAGAGATATCAGGCAGTAGTTAAGATCTGGGAGAAGGCAGATAAGCATCTGCAGGATCTCCTGTTCGCAGGTCTTGATAAATATAACAATATATTCATGATGGCTGATTCTGGAGCCCGTGGTTCTAATCAGCAGATCAAGCAGCTTGCAGGTATGCGAGGACTGATGGCAGATACAACAGGTAAGACCATTGAGCTCCCAATCAAGTCTAACTTCCGAGAGGGACTTGACGTTCTGGAGTATTTCATTTCGGCGCATGGTGCTCGTAAGGGTCTGTCAGATACAGCTCTTCGTACAGCCGATTCAGGATACCTGACAAGACGACTTGTAGATGTATCACAGGATCTTATAATCAGAGAGCCTGATTGTAGTATAGGAAGAGATTCAATTCCGGGTATGGTCATTGAGGCCTTCAGAGAGGGCAAGGAAATGATCGAGGAGTTTCAGGAGAGAATCACAGGACGTTACCTTGCAGAGTCTGTATATGATGCAGAGGGCAACATGCTTGTCAAGATAAATCATATGGTAACTCCTAAGAGAGCTGAGCTCATTGTTAAGAAGGGTGTCGATGCCAACGGCGTTCCATTCACCGTTAAGGATGACGATGGAAACGAAGTTGTAAGATCAGATGCAAAGCTTAAGATCAGAACAGTCCTCACATGTAAGTCACACCTCGGTGTGTGTGCAAAGTGCTACGGTGCGAACATGGCAACAGGAATGCCTGTACAGGTTGGTGAGTCAGTTGGAATTATCGCTGCACAGTCAATCGGTGAGCCTGGTACACAGCTTACAATGAGAACATTCCATACAGGTGGTGTTGCCGGTGGCGATATCACACAGGGTCTTCCAAGAGTTGAGGAGCTTTTCGAGGCCAGAAAGCCAAAGGGACTTGCAATCATTGCAGAGTTTGGCGGAAAGGTACAGCTCCGTGACAACAAGAAGAAGAGAGAGGTTGTCATAACAAACGATGAGACAGGTGAGTCAAAGGCATATCTTATTCCTTATGGTTCACGTATCAGAGTTCTTGATGATCAGGTACTTGAGGCTGGTGATGAGCTTACAGAGGGATCAGTTAATCCACATGATATCCTTAAGATAAAGGGTGTTCGTGCAGTTCAGGATTACATGCTCCGTGAGGTTCAGAAGGTTTACAGACTTCAGGGTGTTGATATCAATGATAAGCACATTGAGATCATCGTAAGACAGATGCTTAAGAAGATCATAATTGATGAGCCGGGAGATTCAGATTATCTTCCAGGAACACAGGCAGATCTGCTTGAGTTTGAAGATACAAATGAGAAGCTTATCGCAGAGGGCAAGGAGCCTGCAACTGGAACACAGATAATGCTTGGTATAACAAAGGCATCACTTGCAACTGATTCATTTATGTCGGCTGCATCATTCCAGGAGACAACAAAGGTTCTTACAGATGCTGCGATTAAGAGTAAGGTTGATCCACTTATCGGACTTAAGGAAAACGTTATCATCGGAAAGCTTATACCTGCTGGTACAGGAATGAAGAGATATCGTTCAGTAAAGCTTGACACTGATATGGAAGAGCTTAACTTCTTTGATGAAGATGAGGATACAGATGATTACGAAGAGTTAGAGAATGTAAATTCAGAGGAGATCGTATTTGAGACCCTCGATACAGCCGGAGATGCTGACGAAGAGTAATCACTCATTTGATTGGATGTATATAAAAAAGTAGTGGCTGCGAAGCTGCTCGACATGAAGGATATAAGGGGAATCCGGGATATGTCAATTTCTCATAAAGGTATTCAGATATACCTGTGAGAAATAGAATATGCCGGATTTCTTTTTGGAAATATTTAGTAAGAAAGAAATGGAATAATATGGCTGCTGTAAAGAAAATCAATAAAGAAGGTATATTAGAAGCGGCGTATAACCTTGCCAGAAGAGAAGGAATTGCCGCAATAACAGCAAGAAAACTGGCAAAAGAGATTTCCTGTTCAACACAACCAATATATGAGAATTTTGTTGATATGGGAGCTGTTATAGAGATTACAACAGAGCGTATAAATGAGGTTTACGGTTCCCTGAAGACAAGTCTGTGTAAGAAAGAGAATGCGGATTATGTCAGCCAGACCACTATTGTCTGTGAGTTTGCAGACAGTGAGAGGGTGTTGTTCAGACAGTTCGTTGCAGACAATGACTCGGGACATGGACTGTTTAAGGATACCAGGACAGAGAAGATGTTAGTTGAGACACTTCACTGTGATGAGATTGTTGCAGATCAGATAAATGAGGAAATGCACAAATATATAATGGGACAGGCGTTTCTTGTAAATGAAGGTTATACAGAATTTGATCAAGCCAGACTGGCAATGGAAACAGAGAGAGTCTTTGAGTTCGTTAAGAAAATATTTGTCAAATAAATGCTTGACAGAGAAAATACTCGACTATATAATGATAAAGCATGCGTAAAAACATGCTTTATCATTTTTAATTTATATACAGGAGGTGAAAACATGCCAACATTTAACCAGTTAGTTAGAAAAGGAAGACAGACAGTAGAGAAGAAGTCAACTGCACCAGCTCTTCAGAGAAGTTTCAACTCACTCAAGAAGAAGCCAGTAGAGACAAGCTCACCACAGAAGAGAGGAGTTTGTACAGCAGTTAAGACAGCTACTCCTAAGAAGCCTAACTCAGCTCTTAGAAAGATCGCCAGAGTACGTCTTTCAAACGGAATCGAAGTAACAAGTTATATCCCTGGTGAGGGTCATAACCTTCAGGAGCATAGCGTTGTACTTATCCGTGGTGGAAGAGTAAAGGACTTACCTGGTACAAGATACCATATCATCAGAGGTACTCTTGATACAGCAGGTGTAGCAAAGAGACGTCAGGCTCGTTCAAAGTATGGTGCAAAGCGTCCTAAGGATGCAAAATAAAACATGCTAGAACACAATTCTAATTTGTGCTGGTAAGGTCATGTTTTTATATAGATAATAATTCAGATAGAAACAATTAAGACAGATAACAGCACGAACACATTCCATAATTATAGAGAGAATGTGAGTACCGAAGATTTAATAAATAATTAAGGAGGGAAGAACCGTGCCACGTAAAGGACATATCGCAAAGAGAGACGTATTAGCGGATCCAATTTACAACAATAAGGTCGTTACAAAGCTTATCAACAACATTATGTTAGATGGTAAGAAGGGTGTAGCACAGAAGATCGTCTACGGTGCATTTGATCGTATCGCAGAAGAGACTGGTAAGCCTGCATTAGAGGTATTCGAAGAGGCTATGAACAACATCATGCCACTCCTCGAGGTTAAGGCTAGACGTATCGGTGGTGCAACATATCAGGTACCTATCGATGTAAGACCTGACAGAAGACAGGCTCTCGGACTTCGTTGGTTAACAGCTTTCTCACGTGCAAGAAGTGAGAAGACTATGGAAGAGAGACTTGCGAAGGAGATCATGGATGCAGCTAACAACACAGGTGCATCTGTAAAGAGAAAAGAAGACATGCACAAGATGGCAGAGGCAAACAAGGCATTCGCTCACTACAGATTCTAATTATCTGTGTGAGAATGCATTTGCATGCATGCTTATGTGTATATGGGACACAATAGATGTGTTACGAAAATTAGCAAAAGGAGGACAATCCGTTGGCTGGAAGAGAATATCCATTGGACAGAACAAGAAACATTGGTATTATGGCTCATATCGATGCAGGTAAGACAACTCTTACAGAGCGTATCTTATACTATACTGGTGTTAACTATAAGATTGGTGATACTCATGACGGTACAGCTACCATGGACTGGATGGAGCAGGAGCAGGAGAGAGGTATAACAATTACTTCAGCTGCTACAACATGTCACTGGACACTTGAGGATCATCACAAACCAAAGGCTGGCGCGTTAGAGCACAGAATCAACATCATCGATACTCCGGGACACGTTGACTTCACTGTTGAGGTTGAGCGTTCACTTCGTGTACTTGACGGAGCTGTAGGTGTATTTGATGCTAAGGCTGGTGTAGAGCCTCAGTCAGAGAACGTATGGCGTCAGGCTGACACATACAATGTACCTCGTATGGCATTCATCAACAAGATGGATAAAATGGGTGCAGACTTTTTCTACTCAGTTCAGACAATCATTGATCGTCTGGGCAAGAATGCAATTCCAGTACAGATCCCTATCGGAAAAGAGTCAGACTTCATCGGTCTGATCGATCTGTTCGAGATGGAAGCATACTACTACAAAGATGATAAGGGCGAGGACATCGAGATCACAACTATCCCTGATGACCTTAAGGAGCTTGCAGACAAGTGGCATGAGAACCTTGTCGAGAAGATCTGCGAGTTAGATGACGACTTAATGATGATGTACCTTGAGGGCGAGGAGCCATCAATCGATGAGATGAAGAAGGTTCTTCGTAGAGCAACTATCGCATGTGAGGCAGTTCCTGTATTCCTTGGTTCAGCTTACAAGAACAAGGGTGTTCAGAAGATGCTTGACGGTGTTATCGAGTACATGCCGGCACCAACAGATATCCCTGATATCACAGGTGTTGATCCAGACGGTAACGAGGTTGTTCGTCATTCATCAGATGATGAGCCATTCTCAGCTCTTGCATTCAAAATCATGACAGATCCATTCGTTGGAAAGCTTGCATTCTTCAGAGTTTACTCAGGTACACTGAACTCAGGTTCATATGTACTGAATGCAACAAAGGATAAGAAGGAGCGTGTAGGACGTATCGTACAGATGCATGCCAACGCTCGTAAAGAGATTGATAAGGTTTACTCAGGAGATATCGCAGCTGCTGTAGGTTTCAAGCTTACAACTACAGGTGACACAATCTGTGATGAGCAGCATCCAGTTATCCTTGAGTCAATGGAATTCCCAGAGCCAGTTATCGAGCTTGCTATCGAGCCTAAGACCAAGAATGATCAGGGTAAGATGGGTGAGGCACTCGCAAAGCTTGCTGAGGAGGATCCTACATTCAAGGCTCATACAGACAAAGAGACAGGACAGACAATCATTGCCGGAATGGGTGAGCTTCACCTTGAGGTTATCGTTGATCGTCTTCTCCGTGAGTTCAAGGTTGAGGCAAACGTTGGTGCACCTCAGGTTGCTTACAAGGAGACATTCACAAAGCCAGTTGATATCGACAGCAAGTATGCTAAGCAGTCAGGTGGTCGTGGACAGTACGGTCATTGTAAGGTTAAGTTCGAGCCTATGGATCCTAACGGTGAGGAGACATTCAAGTTCGAGTCAACAGTTGTCGGTGGTGCTATTCCTAAGGAGTACATCCCAGCAGTTGGAGAGGGTATCGAAGAGGCAGCTAAGGCTGGTATCCTTGGCGGCTACCCAGTACTTGGTGTTTATGCTAACGTATACGATGGATCATACCATGAGGTCGATTCATCAGAGATGGCATTCCACATCGCTGGTTCTATGGCATTCAAGGAGGCTATGGCTAAGGCTGACCCAGTTCTTCTTGAGCCTATCATGAAGGTTGAGGTTACAATGCCTGAGGAGTACCTCGGTGATGTAATCGGAAGCTTAAATGCTAAGAGAGGCCAGATCGAGGGTATGGATGATATCGGCGGTGGTAAGATCGTCAGAGCATTCGTTCCACTTGCAGAGATGTTCGGATACTCAACAGAGCTTCGTTCATCAACACAGGGTCGTGGTAACTACTCAATGTTCTTTGAGAAGTACGCTCAGTGTCCAAAGAGCATTCAGGAGAAGGTTATCGCAGAGCATTCTAAGTAAGATATTTGACGAAAGACATTTTCCTGGTCTTTCAGGTCATATAAATAAAAAATTATATATGCTGGCAGGTTAAAGATTACATATCGTTAGCCTGCTGGTATAAAGAGATAAAAAATGGTTGAAAATCTCTAGTATTTTCTATATAATGATTTTTAGCCGAGTAACCCGCGTGGGGTAAAATTTTAAGGAGGATTTTATATCATGGCAAAGGAAAAGTTTAATAGAAGTAAGCCACATTGTAACATCGGTACAATCGGACACGTAGATCACGGTAAGACTACTCTTACAGCTGCTATCACAAAGGTTCTTTCAGAGAGAGTTGCTGGTAACACAGCTACAGATTTCGAGAACATTGATAAGGCTCCAGAGGAGAGAGAAAGAGGTATCACTATCTCTACAGCTCACGTTGAGTACGAGACAGAGAAGAGACATTACGCACACGTTGACTGTCCAGGACATGCTGACTACGTTAAGAACATGATCACTGGTGCAGCTCAGATGGATGGTGCTATCCTTGTTGTTGCTGCTACTGATGGTGTTATGGCTCAGACAAAGGAGCATATCCTTCTTTCACGTCAGGTTGGTGTTCCTTACATCGTTGTATTCCTTAACAAGTGTGATATGGTAGACGATGAGGAGCTTATCGAGCTCGTTGAGATGGAAGTTACAGAGCAGCTTGAGGAGTACGGATTCAATGATTGTCCTATCGTTAAGGGTTCAGCTCTTAAGGCTCTTGAGGATCCAATGGGACCTTGGGGAGACAAGATCATGGAGCTTATGGATACAATTGATTCATATATTCCAGATCCACAGAGAGATACAGATAAGCCATTCATCATGCCTGTAGAGGACGTATTCACAATCACAGGTCGTGGTACAGTTGCTACTGGTAGAGTAGAGGCTGGTGTAATTCACCTCAATGATGAAGTTGAGATCGTTGGTATCAAGCCAGAGATCCAGAAGACAACAGTAACAGGTATCGAGATGTTCAGAAAGCTCCTTGACGAAGGTCAGGCTGGTGATAACATCGGTGCCCTTCTTCGTGGTATCAAGAGAGAGGATATCGTAAGAGGACAGGTTCTTTGTAAGCCAGGTTCAATTACATGTCATACAAAGTTCACAGCACAGGTTTACGTTCTGACAAAGGACGAGGGTGGTCGTCATACACCATTCTTCAACAACTATCGTCCACAGTTCTACTTCAGAACAACAGACGTTACAGGTGTATGTAACCTTCCAGCTGGTACAGAGATGTGCATGCCTGGTGATAACGTAGAGATGACAATCGAGCTCATCCACCCAATCGCTATGAGCCAGGGTCTTACATTCGCTATCCGTGAGGGTGGACGTACTGTAGGATCAGGACGTGTTGCTACAATCATCGAGTAATACAATCTGAATATAGATTTGTTATCGCAAGATAACGTTGTGTCCAAACGTAAGATACCCGTAGAACTTCGGTTCTACGGGTTTTTCTGTTGCCTAGAAATATATAAAAGGGCGGAAAAGAATAACGAACGGCATAGAAAAACGGTTGCCGGGAGAGTGTCCTGACAACCGTTTGTGATAACAGAATGATAACAAAATATATAATTTTCGCAAATATGATAACAGATAAAGTGAATTTATTCACAAATCAGAGATGTGATTGTGGATTAAGTCAGATCATACGTCTTAATGTCATTACCTTCAGTGCCCTTCTTAACGATGGTATGACAACCTATCGTAGTTCCCATGGCACGTAGTTTCCATTCTTCCTGGGTAGCGTTGAGCTTATCCAGTTCTTCTTGTTTTTTATTTTTATCTTCAATAGCTAATATTTCAGCTTTTTCCTTTTCATAGACATTTTTAAATTGACACCATTTCCTGAAAAAGTCCTGCATTGTAGGATTATCGAATGTCAGCGCAACCTTCTGATCAGGTGTTTCAGCAAGTGAGAGGTTCACTGAATCATCAATAGAAAACAGCAGAGAGAGTACATCTCCGACTGTTTCAATATTAAAATTCAGAAAAACACTTACATTTAATCCCAGTGCAGTTGCTATCTTTTCTAACTGATCCGGTTTCGGATTCCGGATTCCCAGTTCATATTTTCTGATTGTTCCTACGTTAATGCCGGACAGCTCGGCTAACTGTATCTGACTGTATCCTCTAAATTCCCGGAATGCCCGGATTTTTTTACCAACCATAATGCTGCCTCCTTAATAATATTTGTGCTTCTATTCTAGCACAAAAGTGAATGATACGAAAGAGGTTGATTTTCGTAGAGTATGAAAATGTAGAGTGGAATATAAAAATAAAATTCGCAAAAGGATATTGACAAAGTCACAAAAGTGAATTATAGTAGAAAACATCAAAAGAGTCACAAAAGTGACTGGAAAGGAGGACACTATGAGAACTAATTATATGATGACTGTTGATGATGTCATGGAAGAATTAGGTGTGAAACGCAGTAAAGCATATTCCATTCTGAAGCAGCTTAATGATGAACTGGCAAAGGAAGGATATGTGGCAGTTCGTGGAAAAATTCCACGTCCCTACTGGGAAACAAAATTTTATGGATGCTCTCAGAGAGCAGTATGAAGGAGGTTTTAAGATGTCAGCTTACAAAGACAAAACACAGGGAACCTGGTATGTGAGTTTCCGCTATATTGACTGGACAGGAAAGAAAACGCAGAAGCTGAAAAGAGGGTTCAAGACCAAGAAAGAAGCATTGAATTATGAAAAGGAATTCATAAGAAAGACTGCGGCAGATATGAAAATGGAGATGAACAGTTTTATTCAAGTCTATTTTGAAGATAAAAAGAATGAACTGAAAGAAAATTCAATCCGCAATAAGCAGCACATGATGAACAAGCACATTGTTCCGTATTTTGGAATAAGAAAAATGAATGAGATCACACCGGCAGAGATTATCCAGTGGCAGAATACCATTCAGGAAAAAGGATACAGCAAGACTTATGAGCGTATGATCCAGAATCAGTTAAATGCACTGTTTAATCATGCACAGAAAATTTACAATCTGAAGGAAAATCCATGTAAGAAAGTAAAAAAGATGGGGAAATCAGATGCCAACAAGCTGAAATTCTGGACGAAGGCAGAATACGACAGATTTATTGCCGGGATTGAGCCGGGGAGTGAAGATTATCTGATATTTGAAATTCTGTTTTGGACAGGAATCAGGGAAGGAGAACTTCTGGCATTGAGTCTTTCAGATTTTGAGATGAGTGGAAATCTCCTGCATATCAATAAGACTTATAACCGGATCAGGAAAAGAGATGTGATTGATACTCCTAAAACAGAAAATTCAGTCCGTACCATTGATATTCCTAATTTTCTTAAGGAAGAGGTACAGGAGTATGCAAAGAAGCATTATGGATTTCCGGAAGATCAACGGTTGTTCCCGATTGTGGCGAGAACACTGCAGAAACGTCTTAAGAAATATGAAGCACTGACCGGTGTAAAACCAATCAGAGTGCACGATATCCGTCACAGCCATGTGGCATATCTGATCTACCAGGGCGTAGAACCGCTGATTATCAAGGAAAGGCTGGGGCACAAAGACATTCAGATGACATTGAACACTTATGGGCATCTGTACCCGTCACAGCAGAAAAAAGTTGCTGAGATGCTGGACAATAAACGTTAATACGGAGGAAAAGAAGCAAATGAAAACAAAGAAAGTAGTCGGAAAAATATTTGATGCAATTAACTACAGTAAGAAGCTGAAAATAAGTTCCATTTTACCGGAGCGGGATTCAGATTATGTGATTCTTCTTGAATTAGAGGACGGAAGCAAATTTGAAATCATCATTATTCCTACAAGGAGATTTGTGTAAGGAGCAAAAGCTATGACTACTGACAGACAAAAAGAAAAAGCCCAGACAAAATATCTGAGCAAGTTCTCTGATAATCAGATTCACTGATATACCATCTTGGCAGATTAAGTATATCACGAATTGAAAGATACAACAATTCCCGAATATCTGTTCATCAGAGACTTGCCCGGAGGGGCAGGAGGTAGAAGTGACATTATTTGAACAGGTAAAAGGATGTGTGACAGCGAGACAGGCTGCGGAGCATTACGGGATTAAAGTAAAGGGAAATGGAATGGCATGTTGTCCGTTTCATAAAGACCGACACCCAAGTATGAAGGCAGATAAAATATATCATTGCTTTGCATGTGGAGTGGGCGGTGATGCGATAGATTTTACAGCAAGGTTATTTGGAATATCACAGTATGAAGCTGCGAAAAAGATGATAGAAGATTTTGGATTGGATATAAAAATCGAAGACAGAAACAAATACAAAAGGACGCACCAAAGCAGGAATACTTTGATATCAAAGAAACCTAAAGTTGTGATGATCAGAGAAAAACTGGAGCAGTGGTTGAAACATGCAACAGACGTGCTGATCAGATATCTGAAATGGATTCAGTTCTGGAAAGAGTTTTACAAACCAGAACCAGATGAAGAGTGGCACGAATTATTTACGGAGGCATTGGCAAATGAAAGAAAGATAAATGACTATCTGGACGTGCTGATGTTTGGAACAGGAGAAGAGATTGTAGAGTTTTTCAAGATGAAGAGAAGGGAGGTTGAAAAAATTGAAAAAAGAATTAACGAATATCAGCGAGAAGTCCTTGATGGAATTAGAAGATATTGTGAACGAGGAAATGCTTACAACAGAAGATGTCAATAATATGTTGGAGCATACGGATAAAGGAAGAACAAAGCAGACAATTAGAAATTGTGTAACCGTACTTCAAAATGATCCGGTATTGAAAAAAGCGATTAAACGAAATGAACTTTCTGGAAGAATGGACATTGTAAAAGAGGTTCCCTGGGAGCGGAGGAATAACAGTCCTACGGTTACAGATACTGATGAAAATAATCTGAAGATGTATCTGGAAGAAAATTATGAACTAACAAGTGAGCGTGTGATCAAAGCAGGAATAGATATTGTTTCCAATGAAAATAAATATCATCCAATTAGGGATTATCTGGAGAGTCTGGTCTGGGACGGAATTCCAAGAATAGAAAATATGCTTTCGCATTTCCTGGGAGCAGAAAAGAGCAAATACACAATCGGAGTAATGAAAATGCACATGCTGGCAGCGATTTCAAGAATTTATGAACCGGGAATAAAGTATGATATTATGCTGTGTCTGGTTGGAAGCCAGGGAGCCGGAAAGTCCACATTTTTCAAGTATCTGGCGATAAAAGAAGAATGGTTCAGTGACAATCTGGATCATCTGGACGATGAAAATATTTACAGAAAACTGCAGAATCACTGGATTATCGAAATGGGAGAAATGAAGGCAACTATCACAGCAAAGAATATTGAACAGATTAAATCGTTTCTGAGCAGACAGAAAGAAACTTACAAAGTACCTTATGAAGTTCACCCGGAAGACAGACCACGACAGTGTGTATTTTGCGGTACTTCAAATGATCTGAATTTCCTCCCACTGGACAGAACCGGAAACAGACGATTTGCTCCGGTGATGACAGATATGTCGAAAGCAGAAGTTCATATTCTGGACAATGAGGCAGAGAGCAAAGCCTATATCGAACAGGCCTGGGCAGAGGCAATGGTATTGTATCGACAGGGAAATGTGTTCTTAGGATTTACAAAGGAAATTGAGGAAGAGGCAAAGCGTCTGCAGAAAGAATTTATGCCGGAAGATACCAATGCCGGAATCATACAGGCATTTCTTGATGATTACGATGACGATTATGTATGTACAAGAATTCTGTTCGATGAAGCGCTACATCGAACCGGAGAAATGAAACAGTGGGAAGGTAAAGAAATTGCCAATATTATGAACAATGCGATTGTAGGCTGGAAACCACATGGTACACATCGATTCGGAAAGGAATATGGAATACAGCGGTCATGGAAACGGATGAAAGATTCGGTGAAGAAAGATAAAGACGGATTTATAGAAGTACCGGAACAGTTGGAAATACCGTTTGAGTAAAGATTATTGTAAACGATGTAAACGGAACTTGAAGAAAAAACTTAAAACGTTAACTTTTAAAATCTTTTGAACTCCGTTTACAAATTCCGTTTACAGACTGGAAAGGAGCAGAAAATGATGAAACAGGGAAGATTAGGATATAACAGCAGCAATGGAAGATATGGATTATTATCATCAGATTTATGGATTGATACAGGATTTTACTGCGGAGAAGGACTAGAAGTGCTGGTAGATGATGAATGGGTACAGACCAGAATGGAGATGAATCTGGCAAGAGAATGGTATCTGGTGGGAACGCCTTATTGTGGAGATTTGGAATATGTGCAGGCGAGGATACCAGAATAAACAGATCTATGATCCACTTCGGTCGGTGCAGAACAGACGTCCATAAGGACGTTATGCCCCCGGCAGGGCGCAAGGGGACTTTTGATGGACGGTACGGCTGTCGAAAGTGCTTTTGCGTTACTTTTGACAAAAGTAACAAAACCGCCGTATCCGGCGAAAATTTCTTAAATATCGCCATAACTGGCGTAAATAAAAATTATGTGCCATGTCTGGCACTCGAGTAGAAAAGAGGTGAGAAAATTTATGATGAAACGGACAATCAGTGGCATGATCGGAGCCGGTTCACTGGCTCATAACAGACGGGATTTTGTAGCAGAAAATGTAGATCCGGACAGAGTGCAATTGAACATTTGTTATAAGAATGAGAATCTGAAAGAAGTTTATAAGGAACTGTTTGACGATGCTACGGAGAGATACAATGTCGGGAAAAGAAAGGACCGGCAGATTGCAAATTATTATGAAAAAATCCGACAGGGCAAACAGGAGAAGCTGTTCCATGAAGTAATATTCCAGATTGGTAATCGTGAGGATATGGCAGTGGGAACGTTAGAAGGAAATCTGGCTGTAAAGGTACTGGACGAATATGTGAAAGACTTCCAGAAACGGAATCCGACACTTCGGGTATTTAGCTGCTATCTGCATCAGGACGAAGCTACTCCGCATCTGCATATTGACTTTGTTCCTTATGTGACCAACTGGAAGGGAAAAGGAATGGATGCCAGAGTTTCACTGAAGCAGGCATTGAAAAGTCTTGGATTTCAAGGTGGAAATAAGCATGATACAGAACTGAATCAGTGGATAAATCATGAAAAGGAAGTGCTGGCTGAAATCGCAAAACAGCATGGAATTGAATGGGAACAGAAAGGCACACATGAAGAACATCTGGATGTTTACAATTTCAAGAAAAAAGAACGCAAAAAGGAAGTGCAGGAACTGGAGCAGAAAAAAGAAAATCTGACAGTGGAGAATGAAGGATTGACTTCTCAGATTGCAGAAGCGAGGGCAGATATTAAGCTACTGGAAGAAGAAAAAATTCAGTTCCAGAAAGATAAAGAGATAGCGGAAAAACGTGCGGAGAAAGCAGAAACGGAATTGAAAAAACTTGAAGACAGAAGAGAATTCCTGCAACCAGTGATGGATAATGTCAGTAAGGAAATAAAAGAATATGGAATGATCAAAACATTTCTGCCGGAAGCTACAGCATTGGAACGTGCGGTAACTTACCGGGATAAGAAAATAAAACCATTATTCATTGAAATGAAAAACAAAATCGGTGCGATGGCTGCACAGGTGAAAGAACTCACAAGAGAAAGAGATAGTTGGAAAAGTAAGTTTCAGAAGAAAAAGCAAGAGCATGAAAAAACAAAAAAGGAACTGGCAGAAGTTCAGAAAGATTATCAGAAATTATCCGGTGAAAAAGAAATACTGCAAGGACTTGCGGACAGATACAATCGACTTTTACGCATGTTAGGAAAAGATATGGTAGAAAGATTGGTGCAGGACGATATCCGAATGCAGGCGGAACTTGAAGTGAAAAAGCAAAAAGAGCAGATGCCGAAAAAAATAGGTGACCGCATACAATGGGCAAGAGAACGAAATGAAGAACACAATGCACAAATTAAGAAGAATAAAGCAAAGTACAGAGGAATGGAGTTGTAGGAATATGAAGAAACAAATTTATGATGAAAAGAATGGACTGAGCTACACATTGCATGGAGATTATTATCTGCCAGATTTGGAACTCAATGAGGAAGAACCGGTATATGGAAAATATGGAATAATGCGAAAGCAGTTTCTGAAGGAACACAGGAGTGCCAAGTATCAATATCTGGTACTGACTGGGAAACTGACGGAGTATCTGAATCAGGTAGACAAAGAAGCAAGAGAAAAAGTTGAGATGCTGGTGGAGCAGATGGCTGAACGGTGGGGAGTGACGGAAGAATTGAAGATGCGGGATCAGATGGAATGGGTGAGGAGGATGAATAATATCAAAGCAACTGCCGAAGAAATAGTATATAAAAATATAATCTTTATGTAGGAAAGAGGCTGTCTGCAGGCGTTGTGGACAGCCTCCTGTATAGGAGGGGTTATTCTTCAGATATATCATAGTCAGTGGTTGTATCAGAAAATTTTGTATCCCAAATGGCTTCTTCAATGGCCTGTAAACATTCATCTGTATGTTTGGAAATGTCTTGCCCCCAGAAGTGAAGGACAGTATAGCCTAGAAATAGAAGTTTTTTATCGTTTTCATAATCACGATTACGATTTCGCTCAATTTTTTTGATCCAAAAGTCTGGATTCTTACCCTTTTCAAGACGAAGCTTGAGAATTTCCCAATCCTTTCCGTGAAAAAATTCACTATCGCAAAAAATAGCAATTTTATATTTGGTAAGAACAATGTCAGGAGAACCAGGGAGAGCTTTATAATTTTTGCGATAGCGATAACCTTTGTACCATAGAGCTTTTTGGAGTAAGAGTTCTATGGAAGTATCTTTACTGTGGATCTTACGCATATTGTTTGAAACAGTAGCGGAATCGCGCGACATATAGGTACCTTCTTTCTAACTGAACTGATGACAATATATTATCAAAAAACAGGAGAAATAGCAAACGGGATAAGAAACATACGAGAGAAAATCTAACGATATGGTGAGAAAATTGCTTGTTGCTAATTGTGGGATATGATAAAATATGAGTTGTACTATTTTTGATTTTGGAGGAATTTTAATGGCGATTTGTTATGACAAATTATGGAAATTACTGATAGATAAAAAAATGAACCGCACAGAATTGAAGGAAGCGTCAGGAATAAGTTTTAATGTATTAGCTCGATTAGGAAAGAATGAGCCAGTTTCATTTGAATCAATAGAAAAAATATGTTTTACATTAAATTGCAAGATAGAAGATGTTGTAGAGATAAAAAAAGAAGAATCACCACAAATCGATAGTGATGCATTTACAACCATAGAACTGTTTGCAGGAGCTGGAGGTTTGGCTTTGGGGATAGAAAAAGCTGGATTTGAACCATTGGGACTAATAGAGTTTGATAAAGATGCTGCAGAATCTTTGAAAACCAATAGGCCGAACTGGAGAGTTATTCATGATGATATAGCTAATATATCTTGTTTGGATTTGGAAGATTATTTTGGTATAAAAAAAGGAGAACTGGATTTATTATCGGGAGGAGCACCGTGTCAGGCTTTTTCTTATGCTGGAAAAAGATTAGGACTTGAAGATGCAAGAGGAACACTTTTTTATCACTATGCAACTTTTTTACAAAAACTACAGCCAAAGATGTTTTTATTTGAAAATGTTCGAGGATTGCTGACTCATGATAAGGGAAGAACATATGCAACAATAACAAATATTTTTGAACAGGCGGGATATACCATTCAGAAAAAGATTTTAAATGCGTGGGATTTTGGTGTGCCGCAGAAAAGAGAGAGACTAATCACTGTTGGAATTAGAAATGATTTAGTGGGAAAAGTTTCATTCTCATTTCCAAAAGAACATGATTATAAGCCTGTTTTGAGAGATGTTTTGTTGGATTGTCCAGAAGGACCAGGGGTACCATATGGAGAAAATAAAAGGAAAATATTTGAATTGGTTCCACCTGGAGGATATTGGAGAGATATTGATCCGGAGATTGCAAAAGCATATATGAAAAGTTGCTGGGATATGGAAGGCGGAAGAACAGGGATTCTTAGGAGAATGAGCCTGGATGAACCGTCATTGACGGTATTGACTTCACCGTCTCAGAAGCAAACAGAAAGATGTCATCCATTGGAAGCAAGACCGTTTACGGTACGTGAGAATGCAAGATGTCAAACATTTCCAGATGAATGGCAATTTTGTGGAAGTGTTCAATCTCAGTATAAACAGGTTGGAAATGCTGTTCCTGTCAATTTAGCATATGAAATTGGGCTAGAGATACATAAATCATTAGAGGGGGTAAATTAAATGGCGTGGAATTTAGATTTTATATCAGAAGAAGATTTTAAGAAGCATGTGCGTGCAACGATTATGAAATATGGAGAAAAACTGGAATCGTATGATTTGAAGCGGTTCAATAGTAACCTGATTGATCCAATCAAGTTGATTTTTGATAAATCGGTGTATCGTACAAGCTGGGAAGAAATTGTAAATAATGAAATTTTCCGGCAGAGAGATAAGTCTAATAATAATGATATAGGATATTTTCATCAGAATATTTTTTCTTATTTCAAAGGTTGCGAAGTCCCACAAGCAGGCTGGGATGTTATTTACAGAAATCCAGATGGAATACAAATGCCAGATGGAGATATTGTACATACAATATATGTAGAAATGAAGAACAAACATAATACAATGAACTCTGCATCTTCTGCAAAAACATATATAAAAATGCAAGGACAGATTCTGGAAGACGATGATTGTGCGTGTCTGTTAGTTGAAGCAATTGCAAAGAAATCACAGAATATAAAATGGTCAACAAAAGTTGATGGGAAAAATGTACAGCATAGATTGATTCGTCGTGTGAGTATGGATCAGTTTTATGCAATTCTCACTGGTGAAGAAGATGCATTTTATAAGATGTGTATGGCATTGCCGGAGGTAATCAATTCTGTTGTAAATGAAGAAGGCGGTGTTGAAGTACCACATGATACGGTTATTGATGAATTGAGAAAAGTGGCATCATTATATGGTGATGAAAACGACGAGCTGTCTATGGCAATGGCTGTATATATGCTTGGATTCAATACATATATGGGATTTGGTGATAAAATCCGTGGAGAATTAGGAGAAGATAAAGACGGAATGCTGAAACGGATTTATGAATATGTGAAACGGTTAAAATAGGCATATAAAGAATGGTGGGGAATGAACATGAGCACTTCGACACATGATTTATTTGATTTTTTTAAAAAGGCAAATAGTAATATTTCGGATGAATACACAAGAATTTGTAGAAGAGTGAATGAAGATCCAGGAACTGCAGGGGATCAAGGAGAAGAAAACTGGAAAGAACTTTTGGAATCTTGGATTCCACCTTATTTTCAAATAGTTACAAAGGGAAGAATATTAAGTGATTCAGGGGAAACAAGTCCGCAAGTGGATGTGATTGTTTTATCACCAGATTATCCTAAAAGTTTGTTGAATTGCAAGGAATATTTATCTGGAGGAGTAGTGGCTGCATTTGAATGTAAAACTACATTAAGACGTAAACATATTGGCGAATTTATAGAGCATTCAAAGAAGATAGAAAAATTAGCTATTAATGAGAATGGAACGCCGAGAAAAGACTTACAAAGCAAAATTTACTACGGATTATTAGCGCATTCACACGAATGGAAAAAGGAAAATTCGAATCCGAAAGAAAATATTGAAAAGGCCATTTGGGAATATGATGAAAAATATGTTACACATCCTAGAGAGATTCCAGATATTATATGTGTTGCTGATTTAGGGGTATGGAAATCTCAAAAGATGATAGTGCCAAATTATGATAACGGAAAAGGTCTAAAGGGAAATTATGTTATGAGTGGGTACATAGCATCGGATAATAAAGAAGAATTTTTTACTCCTGTAGGTTCATGTGTTTTTGATCTGCTTCAAAATATTGCGTGGCGATATCCAAGTGTAAGAGATATTGTAACTTACATGAGAAAATTAAATATTTCTGGTAGCGGTAGCGGACATTCTAGACCATGGGAATGGAGTATATTGTCTGAAGAAACACAAGAAAATATATATAGATTAAAAAATGGTGGATTTTGGAATGAATGGGGTATGGTTATAGATTAACCCACCTTTACAACTGAGATGGGGAGGCAATTATGAGAATCGATTTACATTGTCATACGAAGAAGGTAAAAACAGGCGATGCTTATACAAGAAATGTTACCAAGGATAAATTTTTTCAGAAGGTTATTGAAGCAGAGGTTAAAATTATTGCAATAACAAATCATAATCAATTTGATTATATGCAATACAAAGAATTTAAAGATGTCACAGAAGGATATTGTGATATTTGGCCAGGGGTAGAACTTGATATTATAGGAAAGGCAGATCAAAAGGGAAATTGTAAAAGAGGACACTTGATTGTAATCGCTAATCCTAAAAATGTTGAACTGTTTAATACTCAAGTACAGGAATTGGTTAACGATGAAGATGTAAATACATTTCAAATTGGTGTGAAAAAAGTATATGAAACGTTAGGAAAATGTGATTGCATTTATATACCACATTTTCATAAAGAACCTAAACTGTCAGATGAGGATATTCAGGAATTAGGGGAATTATTACCCGATTCTAGCCGACTATTTAAGGAAACGTCTGATTATCGAAGCCTTGGCGTTTTTTCCAATTTTGATTATAGTGTTATTATAGGAAGTGATGTGCAGGATTGGAATAAGTATGAAACCAGCAAGTTTGCAGATATAAGACTGCCAGTACAAACATTTGAACAATTTTGCTTGTTAGCAAAAAAAGATGTACAAATCATAGATACCTTGCTCAATCAAAAACGAAAAAAAGAGATTCCTGTATCACCATATAAAAAAGTAAACTTTAAATTACCTTTTTATGAAGATATTAATATTATTTTCGGGCAGAAGGGAACGGGAAAAACAGAAATCCTTGAATCTTTGAAAAAATATTATATTGAAAATGGAATTGCAATGGAAAGTTACAAAGGCAATGAGAAAGATTCAGATTTTTCGAAAATGTTAAAAGTTAATGATATAATAGCCACGCCTGATAAGCTTCAATTGGATAGTATGAGGCAACAGTTTATTGATGTTTATAACTGGAAAGAAGAATTACCAACGTCTTTTGAAAAATATATAAGTTGGATGGAAACAAAAGATAACAATAAAAATAAAGGGAGAATGAAAATAACAGAGTGTGTACATATAGAGGAGGGAGTGCGTGACCGAAAACTTGAATCTGACTATAAATATTTGAAAGAATTTACAGAGTCTACATTTGAAAAAATTGATATAGAAAAATATTTGGATGAGCAAGAACGTACAACTTTAATGCTGTTATTGGGAAAATTATGTGAAAATATCAATGATGCAAAAATGCAAAAGTGGAACAGTGATAAAAGTATTAAGCTTACAAATTGGAGCATTGATAAGATAAAAGCAATAGCGGACAAATGTTCTGATACGATATCAAAACCTAGCAGTGTAGGGTTTTATGATTTCGCTATGGGACGTTTTAAGTTGTTTGAAAATGTCGAGGAAATATGTAGTACGTTTTCTGTAGAGGATAAGGTTGAAAAAGAATATTTGGGAAACCTTGAGGAAAAAGGTGATATATATATTCAAACACGATACAGAATGTTAACCAAAGAATCACGTACAGATGAATTTAAACAGGGAATAACTGTATTAAGAAATTGTAAACTTGTAATAGATGGGATAAAGAAAGCTGTCCTAGCAGAGAATATATCGGAAGAAGTATCAAAGTTTCAAGAATTCTATGATGATGGAATTAAAGATATAGGAGCTTTTATAGGGGTATCTAAAGAAACGGCATTAGAAAATGGAGAAATTTACAGACCATCTAATGGAGAACGAGGAATTCTACTGATGCAAAAGTTATTGGATTCAGAAAGTGATGTATATATTTTGGATGAACCAGAACTGGGAATGGGAAATTCATATATAACTTCTAATATACTTCCGAAGTTAACTGATCTTGCAAAACGGAGAAAAGCAGTAATTATAGCAACACATAATGCTAATATTGCTGTTGGTACGCTTCCGTATATTAGTATACTAAGAACTCATGAGAATGGAATATATAAAACGTATGTTGGTAATCCTTTTTATGATGAACTTAGAAATATAGATGATGAAACAGACACTAAAAACTGGACTCAAGAAAGTATGCATACTCTTGAGGGCGGTAAAACTGCATTTTATGATAGGAAGGATATTTATGAATCAGGAAAGCAAAGCGATTAATGTACATTTGGAGAAAAGAGAAAATAAAGATTATTTAGTATTTGGCTTTGAAGAAGTTGCAGAAGTATGCCTTAATGATGATGAAAGCCAAAATAATTTGAAAAGCATATTTGTAAAGTTACTTACGGAGATTACAAAATATCCCGTTGAATTACAGTTTTTGGAAAATCCAGAATATAAAACAGGATTATATATAGATGTGTGTAAAGAATATATAAAAGATTTAAATAAAGAGATTACGAATGTGAGAAAAAATATGCCAGAAAAACTAAAAATTCAATGATAACACCATGATAACAAAATCCCCAAAAACCACACGGACACAACGGAAAATCTGGATTTTCCCCCACAAATCACACGAAAAATCACCATTTGCACACCGCAATACATCGGTCTGATATCGTGAAGGTGGTAGAACTGTAGGTTCAGGAAGAGTTGCTTCTATCATCGAGTAATCAATATCTGATTATAGATAAATGCAATAAAATCAAGGCTTCCAGAGGTTTTTCTCTGGGAGCCTTTTTGATGTTTTGAAATAAAAAATGCCACAGGATTTGCTCCTGTGGCAACATTTTGGCAACAAAAAAATTTATAAACTTGATTTTCTACTTATTTTCTAGATGGTTTTTCGATCTTTCTTCGATGTTCTTCATATAAATCATCAAAACTGTGATTGAGAGAAGCTGACCTTGGATATATATCCATCCAATAGTTAAAGCGGTCTTCTGCCTGCGCAATCAGCGCATCACGTTCTGTTTTATCTGATAGCAAATCTGCACTTGCAATAGTATCCTGATATTTTTTCCATTCATCAAACCATAGAGCGATATCTGGAAGGTTAAACTGTGGATTCCCGGCAGTATCAAACTTCCCATTTTTATTACGGAAAACACGGAATAAAGCGTGCATATCTTCACCCACAACATTCTTAGGAACATCAAGAACTTCCGGGTTTACATCGAGTGCTGCAGCAATCTGATTGACCTTATCCTGTTTGGGTGTACGGACATTTGTCTCGTATTGTTTTATCATACCCTCACTGATATGTGACAGGTATGCAAGCTGCTTTTGCGTGAGATTATTCCGTTCACGTATTCTTTTTATATTTTCACCAATTGTCATGATACTCCACCTCATAAGACCTTATTTACTAATATTAACAGTTATTTGAACGTTTGAAAAGCAAAAAATGCTTGACGTTAGCAAAAAGATAACCTATAATGCAATCATAAAAAGATAGCAAAAAGCTAACGAATAGAAAAGAGGTGAAGAGATATGGCAAAAATATATTACTTATCAGCAAAGGATGTAGCACAGATTCTCAATGTATCATTGAGTACGGCATATAAGGTGATTAAGGATGGAAACAAAAGACTGAGTGATGCCAGCTATCAGACATTACCCGGACGAATCCCGGCGCCAATGCTTGAGAAAATGTACTTTGGGTTAAATCTGTCTGATGGAGAGGGGGATGATTTGCATGCCTGTGTATAAAGATGCGGATGGTAAGAAATGGAGAGCTGTCTATCGAATTAAGCTGCGGGACGGCAGCACAAAGCAGAAATCTAAACGTGGATTCCGTACGAAAAAGGAGGCGGAAGCCTATATTGCGGAACAGCAAAAAGCGATGAAAGCGGATCTTGGAATGACGCTTAGTACATTCATAACTGAGAAGTACATGCCGGATAAGAAAGGCGTGTTGAAGGAAAGAACATATCTGACAAAGGAGCATATGATCAGAACACATTTGCTTGAAGCTCCGATTGCAGGTATGAGTATAAATGCGGTTCAGCCGGAAGATATAATTGCATGGCAGAATGAAATATTGAAGCAGGGATATTCGGAATGTTATAACAGAACACTCAACAATCAGATAGTCGGAATATTCAACCACGCAGAACGGTACTATGGTCTTGAAAAGTCTCCGTGCCGGGGAATTGCCAAGATCGGAAGATCGGATGCTGAAAAACAGATGCTGCGGTATTGGACGCATGAAGAATTCTTGGAATTTCTGGATTCTATAAGTCCTGAGAAAGATGCAATGTACCATCTTCTGTTCCAACTCCAATATTACTGTGGATTCAGAATCGGCGAGACGCTGGCACTTACAAAATCTGATATTGATTTTGTGGGGAAATCCATATTTATCTCTAAAACGTATGACAGAAGAAATAAAAAGGATATTATCACAGAACCGAAAACGAAGAATTCCATACGGCGGGTGTATTTGCCGGATTCACTGTGCAATGAATTAAAGAGATATGTGGATGGTTTATATGAATATCCGGAGGATGCCAGAATATTTCCGGTAATTATAAGAGCTGTTGAAACAAAGATGCACCGGCAGATGGAGAAAGCCGGTATGACAAATATAATCAGAGTGCATGATCTGAGACACAGTGCAGCATCATTTTATTTGTCACAGGGAGCGGATATGTATGCAATCCAACGATTGCTTGGACATGCCAGTATAGAAGAGACGATTCGTACATATTCGCATTTCAGCATTGAGCAGGACAGACAGATCGCAAATATTGTGAACAGGCTAAACCAGAAAGGGGGTGATTGATTTGCCGATATTAAAGAACAAAACACCGGGCAGCTTTGTAATGATCGGAAAAGATATTCTCAAGAATACAGATTTGAAACTGGTGGATCGGGGTATGTTGGCAACGCTCCTTTCTCTGCCGGATAAATGGGATTTTTCAATAGTCGGGCTTGCCAAAATATTGCCAGAAGGGAAGAGTGCGATACAGGCAAGTCTGAGTCGGCTTGAGCATTCGGGCTATTTGACAAGGACACAGGAACGGGGTGAGCATGGCAAATATGGTGACACCTTTCTTGAAGTTCATCAGGTTCCAATCTCACCGTGTACTGAAAATCTGTGTACGGATAATCGGCATACCGAAAAGCAGGATGCAGAAAAACGGTATACCGAAAACATGTCACAATTTAAGAATAAAGTATCGAATAATAATGAATTAAAAAATAAACAATACAGCCAGAGGGCGAGCGAGAAGAGAGGAGGCTATGATAGTGGAAATGATCGAGACAAAGATAAGCGAATCCCTAAAAAATACAATCGGACAGATGAAAAATGGACAGATGCAGAAGCAGAACTGTATGGTTTATAAGTGTCCGGTTTGTCGGGATACGGGTATAGAGTTATATATCGCAGATGATGGACATGAATATGCGAGAAATTGTAAGTGTGGCTTATGGCAGAGAGAACGAATGAACAGAATGCTCAGTTTTGCAGATATACCGGAGGCATTTGCTGGACTGAGACTTGACAGCTTTGATACATCAATATATGACATGGCCAATTCACGGAAGATAGCCGACATGAATATGCAGATCGCAAATTATTGGCTGGATGATTTCGAGAAAATGAAGGATCGTGGTATGGGGTTATACATGTATTCGGCGGTAAAAGGGAGCGGCAAGACTAGATTTGCCGTCTCTTTGGCAAATGAGGTCATAGAAAGATATGCGGTTGGTGTAAAATTTGCAACATCGGTACAGATATTGAACGAGATAAAAGCCTCATGGAACAGCGATTCACAGATGACCGAACACAGGCTGCTGGATGAGCTTACAGAGGTGGACGCTCTGGTGATAGACGATTTCGGAATAGAGGTGCCGAAGGATTGGTCTATGGAGCGGTTCTACCAGATTGTCAACAGCAGGTATATACATAAAAAGATAACAATATATACGAGCAACAGCGCACTAGAAGATCTCCTGTATGATGATCGTATCACGAATCGGATAGAGGAAAACACGTACCAGCTCAGATTTCCATCTGAGTCGGTGCGGAAGCTGCTTAGGGAGAGGCATCAGGTAGAACTTGTAAAGATGATGAAAGGGGGAGTGGCGTAATGGCAACAGGACGACTTGGATATAACAGCGTAAATGACAGATATGGACTGCTTGTGTCTGATCTGTGGGTGTATAGCGGATTTCACTGCGGGGAGGGGCTTGAGGTCATGGTACATGGCAAATGGGTACCGACTCGCATGGAAATGTGCTGGAACGATGATGGCAGTCATGACTGGTATCTCGTTGGCACTCCTTATTTCGTTGATCTGGAATATGTCAGAGCAAGGGTATAAGGAGTGACATTGGATAATCGTGGCACTGGTGGCAGATGTGTACTTACATATGCGTTGCCAGCGTGGCGGTTATCCCCAAGAAGCCCTCGGCGCATGAGAGCCCTCGGAGAGCGCCTAGTTTTGATGCGTAGTGTCAAAACTAATAAGGCGTTACTTCTGTCAGAAGTAACAAGACCTTGGCAAGTTTGAGAGTAAGAGATTGGAGGTGAGAAGCAGTGGGAAAGACGATATCATTTGTAAAAGGCAGAGGGCATATCAGCCACAACAACAGAGATTTCATTAGCAATAACGTAGTGCCGGAGCGGACGGACTGGAACCGAACTTACGTGAAAGAGAGCATAGAATCAGCTTACGATACCTGCTTTGGACAGGCACTAAATGACTACAATGCCAGACAGAAACGAAAAGACCGACAGAAGCATGACTATATTACAGAGATCAAAAATTCCAAAAATAAAGAGAAAGTATTTTATGAGAATGTGGTGCAGATCGGCTCGAAAAATGATACGGCAGTTGTAGATGAAAACGACCGCATGACAGAGGAAGCAGAGAAAGCGGCGAAGGTCCTTGAAAAATATGCACAGACATTTCAGGAGAGAAATCCGAATCTGTATCTGTTCAACTGTGTGCTGCACATGGACGAGGCAACGCCGCATTTGCACATGGATTATATTCCGGTGGCGCACGGATATAAGTCCGGCATGGAGACAAGGAATAGTCTGACGAAGGCATTGCAGCAGATGGGATTTGATAAGGCAAAGAGCCGGAATGAGAATGAAACTGTTGCATGGCAGAAGAGGGAGCGTGAATATCTGACGGAGCTTTGCCGAGAGCAGGGAATAGAGATAGACGTTCTCGGAGTCAGTCGTGACAATCTGACCTTGCCGGAGTACAAGGTGGCTATGCGGAAGGTTGAGAGTCTGGAAGAGCAGGCAGATAAGATCAAGGAAAATAATATGGAGCAGAGCCATGAAAACAGACAACTGAAAATAGAAGCTAGGAAGCTGAATACCGATGTGGAACAGTTGGAAGAACGTGCGGTAGAGCTTACCGGACAGATAGAATTGCTTGAAACAAAGGAGAAAGAGCAACAGGAAAGAATAGATAAATACGGCATCAGAACCGATGGGATTGACAAGATATCAAAGGAAGTGTCAGCAGAGGTCAAGAATGTTAAGGCTGCGGCTACACCCATTAAATCCATATTCGGCGGTGAGGAGTATGTCAAGGTCAAGAAGTCCGAATGGAGCCGGATCGTGGCGACATTTGAGAAAGCACTTACAAGAAACAAGCTGCTTGATAAATATGAAGCGAAGATCGCAGAGCTTGAAAAGACAGTGGACTATCTAAAAACACGGGTGGAGAAATTCGCAAATCGTCTAAAAGAAATGAAGAAGTTTCTGATGGAGAAGAACCTGCTGCATGAGTTCTTGAATCTGACGAGAAAACCGGAACAGGAAACTATGCACGAAAGGATAGACAGGAAGAATGCAGAGGCAAGAGCAAAGAATGAGCAGACAGACCGGGATGGTCGGAGAAAGAGAGGTATTTATGAACATAACATATGAAAATAATGGAGATTATCTGATACCGAATATTGTGGCAAATCCAGAGCCAGAGGGTGAGCTTAGAAAGTTCGGGCTGATGAGACAGAGTTATCTGAAAGAATGGCACAAGGGGATTTATACAGGGATGGTACTGAAAGGTACGCTTATGGAACATCTGTTGACTGTTCAGGAACGGGCAGAGAAGGCATTTGACCAATTGGTGGAGCAGATGGCAAGAGTTGAAGGTGTGACGGAAGAACTCAAGGCGATGGATCAGATGGAGTGGGTTAGACGGATGAACAATATACGGATACGGGTTGAGGAGATTGTGAGGGAGCAGATAATTTATAGGGTATAGGTTGAAGGACAGTGCTTGGGAAATGTACATAAGTACAGAGGCGCTGTCCTTCTTTAATTTATTTTTTGTGATGGGTATGGTATAATAATTACATTACAGGTGTTGAGAGGATAAAAGTTTGGAAGCAGTAGATATTGTTGAACAGAGTATAGCAGACATGAGTATGAGCCTTTTAAAAATACTCTTGGCAGATAAAACAACTAAAAAGAATATCAGATGGGCGACAGACAATTATATATCGTTGGGTGAAGATTATGGGGCTGGTATGGAGATCAAGCCAGAATGCATAACAGGTAATTATACAAATGTAATACAGCCGAGAGTGGCAAAATCTCAGGCAGAACAGATGAAACGGACAAGGGATAAAGCCGAGGTTTTTACACCCTGCTGGATATGTAATGAGCAAAACAATCTTGTAGATGAGGCCTGGTTTAACAGAGAAAAAGTATTTAATACCAGCAATGGTAACTCGTGGACAGTTACAGAAGGTATAATTTCATTTCCTAACAATAAGACCTGGCAGGAATATGTTGATGCGAGAAGGATGGAAATAAGTTGTGGAGAAGCTCCATATCTTGTAAGTCGATATAATACAGTGACAGGAGAGCCGATACAGATAAAAGACAGGATAGGTATACTTGATAGAAAATTGCGAATTGTGTCAGAAAATACCTCAACCGAGGAAGAGTGGCTGAAGTGGGTTGAAAGAGCATATCAAAGTACGTATGGCTATGATTATCAGGGTGACAATGTTCTTTTGGCGAGAGAAAATCTGTTGTTTACTTTTGTGGACTATATGGTGAGTAAGTTTGGAAAGCAGCCAACGCTTGTTCAACTGAAAAAAATAGCAAATATTGTTGCGTGGAACATATGGCAGATGGATGGAATAACATTTACCACGCCATATAGTGAGACAAAGCCATTGCACAGGCAGTTTACAATATTCGATTATTTTGACGGAGATGTGGAGGAAGAAAAGGTTCCTATGTTCAGTCTGATCAGGGACTGGAGAGCCGAGGAAACATTAGAGTACAGATCTTTGATGAAATGAGGGGGACAGATATGAAGAATGAGTTTAAGAATGCGTTTGATTATAAAGTTATATATGTATTTGCCATAGATGATGAGAAACACAAGGGTAAAGTAAAGATTGGAGATGCAACACTGCATACTACAAAGGATATAGAATACCTTTCACCGAACAGCAGAGAATTAAATCAGGCGGCACTGGAAAGGATAAGAGCATACACAAATACAGCAGGGATTACGCCGAAACTTCTTCATACAGAATTGGCAGTAAGAACGGTAAATGATGGTGGAAAACCGCAGATCAAGGCATTTAGGGATCATGATGTGCATGCTGTATTAAAAAATTCTGGCATTAAAAACTCTACAATTGATGAAACCACAGGAAAAGAGTGGTTCGATATAGATTTGCAGACAGCGGAGAAGGCAATCTCGGCTGTAAAACATAATGCAGCGAACCTGAGTAATTCAGATATCGTGGCACAGGCACCTATTATATTCAGACCAGAACAGGAAGATGCCATAAGAAGAACGGTCAAGCAGTTCAAAAAGGCAGATAGAATGCTTTGGAATGCAAAGATGCGTTTCGGAAAAACTATTTGCGCACTGGAAGTCGTAAGGCAGATGAAGTTTCACAAAACCATTATTCTTACACACAGACCAGTGGTAAATGAAGGATGGTATGAGGATTTCACCAAGGTATTCAGGGGAAATCCAGATTACATATATGGTTCAAAGGCAAATGGTTATACAATTGGTAACTTGCTGGACTCTGGCAAGAATTTTGTGTATTTTGCATCGGTACAGGATTTGAGAGGATCTTCGCAGGTCGGAGGAAAGTTTAACAAGAATGATGTTGTATTTTCCACTGTATGGGACTGCGTAATAGTAGATGAAGCCCATGAGGGAACGACAACACTTTTGGGAGAAGATACAGTTAAGGCGGTGCTGAAGGAAGATAAAGGAACAAAATTGCTGGCTTTATCAGGTACTCCGTTTAATATACTGGATGGATATGAAGAAGATTCTATATATACATGGGATTATATGATGGAACAGGAGTGTAAGTCAGAGTGGGATAAAAATCATTTCGGTGATTCAAATCCTTATGAAGAGCTGCCGGAGCTCCGTATATACACATATGATCTGGGACAGCTAACGCACAACAAATACATAGCCTATGAGGACAAAGCGTTTAATTTCCATGAGTTCTTCAGAACATGGACAGGAGATTATGAAGTTGATCATGCAAATATGCCGACAAATGCCAAGATAGGTGATTTTGTGCATGAGGATGATGTTCTTAGTTTCCTTAATATGCTGACAAATCCAAACCAGAAAAGTATGTACCCATACTCAACGGAAGAATATAGAAAAGTGTTCAAACATACACTGTGGATCGTTCCGGGTGTAAAGGAAGCTAGAGCTTTAAAAAAGCTGATGATGGATCGCACCTTGTTCGGCAATGGAATATTTGAGATTGTAAATGTTGCTGGTAATGGTGATGAGGATGAGAAATCCGAAGAAGCATTGAGCAAGGTTAAGACAGCAATAAAAAATGCCGGTGAGGATAATTACACGATCACATTGTCCTGTGGAAAGCTTACAACAGGTGTAACAATAAGAGAATGGACAGGTGTGTTTATGCTTGCAGGCTCATATTCTACATCTGCGGCAAATTATCTTCAGACAATATTCAGAGTACAGTCGCCATGTAATATAAATGGAAAGATAAAAGAAACGAGTTATGTATTTGACTTCGCTCCTGACAGGACGCTGAAAATGGTATCGGAGGCTGTATCTATATCATCAAAAGCAGGCAAACATAATTCGGATGATAAGAAGGTGCTCGGCAAGTTCCTGAATTATTGCCCGGTAATAGCAATATCCGGATCTGAAATGAAAGAGTACAGTGCAAATAAATTGTTGCAGCAGTTAAAGCGTGCCTATGCTGATAAAGTCGTAAGAAATGGTTTTGATGACAGTAATTTGTACAGTGATGATTTATTTATGCTGGATGAAGTGGATATTAAGAAGTTTGATGAATTGAAAGGTATCATCGGAACTTCAAAGGCAGCACCAAAGTCAAATGATATCACATTAAACGAGCAGGGACTCACAAAAGAAGAGTATGAAGAGCTTGAGAAATCAAAAAAGAAGCCTAAAAAGGATCTTACTGATGAAGAAAAAGCAAGATTGGAGGAACTCAAGGCGTTAAAGAAGCTGCGCAATGATGCAATCTCTATCTTACGTGGTATATCAATCAGAATGCCACTGCTTATTTACGGCGCAGATATACCTTATGAGGAAGAGATTTCATTGGATAAGTTCGTAGACATGGTTGATGATTCCTCATGGGATGAGTTCATGCCGGCAGGAGTGACAAAGGATAAGTTCCGAGAGTTTCAGAAGTATTATGATGAGGATGTATTCGTAGCTGCCGGGCGCAGAATAAGAAATGTTGCAAAAGAGGCAGACACGCTTAATCCAACGGAACGAGTAAAAAAGATAGCTGGTCTTTTCAAGTATTTCAAGAATCCTGACAAGGAGACAGTGCTTACACCTTGGAGAGTCGTAAACATGCACATGAGTGATTGTATCGGCGGCTGGGATTTTTATGAGGAGAATCACCCGGATGATGGCACTCTTGACGAACCGAGATTTGTTGATCAGGGAAAAGTAACGCACGATATCTTCTTTAAGCCGGATACAAGGATATTGGAGATAAATTCAAAGACCGGTTTGTATCCTTTGTATGTTACATACAGTGTATTCAGGGCAAAGTGCCAGGCTGTAGATAAGAAAGAGCTTACTTTGGAAAAGCAAAGAGATATCTGGTTTGAGACAGTCAGGGACAATATCTATGTTATATGTAAGACACCGATGGCAAAGACGATAACGAGACGTACATTGGTGGGGTATTATGCTCAGAAGATAAATGCGCATTATTTTGATGATTTGATTAACACAATGGCAAATAAGCCACAGTTGTTTATAGGAAAAGTGACAAGTGAAAGTTATTGGAAGAAAGGAAATGAACAGATGAAATTTGATGCCATTGTAGGAAATCCTCCATATCAGTTGGAGACAGGAGGAGGTGTGGATACTGCAAAGTTTTCAAAACAGGCAAAGCCAATTTTCAATTTGTTTGTTGAGCAGGCGAAAAAAATAGAACCAGAGTACATTTCAATGATTATACCTGCAAGATGGTATAACGGAGGAATTGGCTTGGCGTCCTTCAGGGAAGATATGTTTGGAGATAATAGACTTTGTAAATTGTATGATTATTATAATTCAAAAGATTGTTTTCCGACGGTAGTTATACCAGGTGGCTTGTGTTATTTTTTGTGGGATAGAGATACAGAAGGGGAGTGCTTGGTATGCAATGTTCTAGGCGAGAACAGGATTTCGATAGAGCGTTCTTTGAAACAGTTTGATGTATTTGTTAGAAATAATAGAGCAATCTCGATAATAGAAAAAGTTAAGAATAAATGCGAACATTTTATGAATACGACAGTATCAGCGTTAGATACATTTGGATTACCAACTCATGAGCATGGTCATGAGAATGCGGGTAAGGATGATTTAGTACTTATTCATAGTGCAACATTTAATTCACAGGGGAGAAGTTACATAGAAAGGGATAAGATAAAAAAGAATGTAGATCTCATTGATAAATATAAGGTAAAAATATCAAGAATGATACCACAAGGTGGTGAGGTGGGAATAAAACCAGAAAATGGATATCGATCTATTTCTACTCCTGAGATTTTAAACAAAAATGAGGTTGATACATTTTCATATCTGAATGTTGGATTTTTTGATACAAGATCAGAGGCAGAGAATTTAAGAGATTACCTTACGTGCAAATTTACAAGGTATATGTTAAGGACTACGTATTCAGGTGTAAATGTATCTCAGAGCAATTTTATATTTGTACCTGTTATGGATTTTACAAAACACTGGACGGATGAAGACTTGTATAAATATTTTGATTTGTCTGAGGATGAGATAAATATGATTGAAACAACGATGAGGCCGATGGAATTGTAAAAATTTTCAGTATGAGTGTTTATGTAGGAGGAAAATAAAACTTGAAAAATGCCAAGGATATGATGCGAAATATAATGCAAGTATATTATAAACATAATGATCAATTCTTAGATAGACCTTATTATCGATATGTTGGCATGGAAGAGTATAAATCATTGTTATCAAGCAAAAAAATGTATTTTACAAATCCTATAGATTGGAAATTATCTGATACTGGGGATGATACTGAAAATTATTTTGAGGATTGGATGTTACAGGAAAATTCTATAAGAGAAGCATATAAACTGATATTGAAAAACAACAAAATAAAATTTGGAGAATATTATACTTACGAAATGGGGATGATTCGATATTGTAATTTCTTAGCAGCGGCATCTATGCTTCAACAAAATACATATTGTCTCTGTATTGCGAATACATATAATGATAAAAAAATGATTGAGGAATACCATCAAAAATATGGACGGAATATTATAATAAAATACAAAAATAATTTTTTTAAGAATATTTCAGTGCTCAATGATGGTAAGTGTGTGCTTAGAAATGTGAATTATTTATATGCAGATGTGATGCCTATGATATATGTAAGTGATTTTTCGGATTTTATAACAAAAATGATCGTTACTAGTGATAATATTGAAAAACTTGCAAAAAATATATTCGACTATGGAGCATTCTTAAAGAAAAGTTCTTACAGTTACGAACATGAAACTAGGATAAAATTAAGAATGTATTTAAATGATAATACTAGCTTACGTTCGTTGGCATCAGATTATTACTATTCAATGTTAGGCATATGTACAGAAGATGATATTGTAAATATGAGTATGGAGTTATTACATAGAGAAAGTGTTCGTTTAAATAGTGTTTATAAGGAGATTGAAGACAAATTTGTAAAAATTGGAAATAAAAATTGTTTTGAGTTAATTTTGGACAATAGATTAGATTTTAATAATGTAGTTGATTTGATCATGCTGCATAATTGTGCTTCTGATGAGGAAAAAACGATTGTATATAAGCTAGCAGAACAAAATGGCTTAAAGGTTTGTGAACAGAACTTTGACTTGATGTATTGATTGGTAGGTTAAATTTTCTGAGTGGACATATATCATAAAATGTGATCGATACAGAATCAAACGGAAAAAGATAATACGAGGAAGGGAATGTATGAGTAATGTTATTTTTATGAATGGAGTTTATGGTGTAGGGAAAACAACTGTAGCAAACATGGTTCAAAAAATTACATGTGGAAAAATTGAATGCATCGATCCTGATATAGAGTTTAATAAATATATAGAGAGATGCCCTAAACTTATATTGGCGGGATTTCCTATAAACAGAAACAAGTGGTTCATATATAAATTTAGGGGAGAAATAGAAGAATTACCGTATGATAAGACTGTGATTATTCCGATGAATATATCAAATAAGGTGTGTAAGGAAGAACTCCTCGATTACGTGTCTGAAAAGTGCAATATAGTGCATGTTATTTTGACAGCAGATGATACCGTTACAGAAGATAGAATACTTAATGATAAGGAGAGAATGAAGCAATTTTCACTTGATAATATATGCATTTGTGACAAATTTTTGAAAGATAATTACATGGATGCAATTAGGATAGATACTAGTAGTAAGTCCCCAGAATATATAGCAAGGAAAGTTATAGGGCTTATAGGTTCGAAAATTAAATTATAATGTAATTATATTTAAAATGGTGAAAAAACAGTAATAATATTTGTATATTATGGAGTAATTGGTAGATAAATAGAATATAAAAAAATGACTATAGGCTAGACCTGAAAAAATATATATGGTAATATAAATTTGAAAAATAGTATGGAATTATTATATGCAAAATGAGATATGCATACGGAGGATGGATATGCTAATTAAAAATACTTATATTTCGATAAAGTATAAGAGAGTAGATAATCTTAAGAAAAATTATTTTATAAATGAGGATATTTTGAAAGATCATTTTAATGAGGCGACAGTTTTACCTATACCAGATGATGCTCCATTAGAAATACCAAGAATTATTATAAAGTCATTAAACGAACATTCGCAATTAAACATATCGCCGATAGCTGCTACATTGCAAATAAATTATAATGATGGATTTGAAAAAGATTGGAAGAAGTGTGAGCAGTATATTCAGCAGAAAATGAAAATTGTTTTTTCTTTTTTGAATATTCTAACCAATAATGAATATCAGTATATTGGCGTTATAACGGAAGTTCTATTAGATGAGTACATGAGAGATGGAACACAAATTTTAGCACGAAATTTATTGAAAAATAATGATTATTCCTCTATTTATGATTTAAATATAAGATATACATTTGTTGAAAAACATAATATTTTTGTTAATATTATGTTGCAGAATGCGAGATTGTTCAAAAATGGAATAGAAACTGATGCTGCTGGAAGTTTATCAGTAGATAATCAAGAGGCAGAATCTATAGGCGCGGTGATTGATATAAATGATAGATATGGATATAATACTTGCAATGATTATAAAACGGATAGTAGTAAGTTAGATTCTATTATTACGGAAATGACGATTGTAATGGAAAGCAAATTGAAAGGACTTTTAGAGGAAGGAGCGTATTAGTATGGGAAATGTTGTCAAAAATCTAAGCGCAACAGCTGCAGTAATAGGTTTAGCCTTTTCGTTCGCTGGAAATAGTAGCATAGTCGTATCTGGAAACTATGAAGTCCCTAATTATGAGTTGTTTGTGGACGCTCCTGGAAATAGCGAAAATAGCAGCATAGTTGGATATAGTCAAAACAATATATATATTGATAAAGAACGCACACGACTTGAAAGAATGGCAGAAGAATCTTTTGGAGGAATGAGAGACGCTACAAAAGAAGAACTTGAAGGTGTGGATCAATATATTCAATCTATTTCGAAACCTACAGGAATAGATTTCTTTTCTTTATGTTAAGAGAATTTATTGATTTTGTAGATAGCGTTTTACCATCGGTCTCTCCTGACTTTAGAGATGGAGCAAAAGATGCTATTTCACAATTCGAGAAAGACGGACATCAAATTAATTATCTTACATCAACATTATTACCTGAGTTATCGCAAGGAGATATCATTTCAAAAGTGCCATTTACATATTTTGAAGAGGATGGAAGACAAATGATATTTACTGCAGATGCTATGGTAATATCTACATCATGTCATATAGATAAAAAGGATAAGATATTAATGGTTCCGGTTTTTCCGATTGATTCATTTACTGGAAATTTGGTCGAATTGAAAAAGAATATGGTGTTTGATTTTATGTATATACCAGATAATGTTATGAGTAAAAGATATGTATGCTTTAATATGATGACATCATATAACAAGAAACTGATTTGCGGGGGAATCGAAAACGGAAAAATTAAAAGGATCGCCTCTTTAAATCAGATTGGTTATTACTTTTTTATTATAAAATTGTCTGTATATTTGATGAGAAAAGAAGATCCTGATACTTTAGGCTTTAGAAAATGTTTGTCGAAAGCTATATAAGAAGTATAGGTTTCTTAGTTTATGTGTATATTCAGAATTTAGTTGTTAAAAACAGGTTTGAGGTTATGAATCGGTTGCCAGATATCATGTGGAATCTTCTTGGCAACATTTTGGCAACAAAAACTCCGCCAACCACAAAAATGACATACCATATCACGCAAAATAAGCCATATATTACATATAAAACACTGTTAAAGACCAAGAAAACGGTATAACCAAATCCGTGAGGGTGGTAGAACTGTAGGTTCAGGAAGAGTTGCATCTATCATCGAGTAATCTTTGATAAACCGCATAAATAAAGGATTTTCAGACCTTCGAGGGTTCGCCCTCGGAGGTCTTTTTTTCTGCTTGAAAATGGGTTTTGACCTCATATTTAGCTGAAAATAGCCAATTCCCGCATCATGTCCTGTAAAAAACACCCGAAAAACACTATTCTGTCAATGAATGTGTCAAGTTTTTAGCAAAAGCTTGACATGTAGCATCAGCCCTTGCCGAAGGCAACTTAAAATGGGCTGATGTTCAATAGAAAGGAGGCAACAGATATGGATCAGAAAAAGTTCGGTTCATTCCTAAGAGAACTGAGAAAGGAAAAACAGTTTACCCAGGAACAACTTGCAGAGTGGTTTGGAGTAACAAGCCGCAGTGTGTCAAGGTGGGAGACAGGCAGCAATATGCCGGATCTCAGTATTTTGGTGGAGCTGGCAGATTTCTATGATGTTGATATCAGGGATATCATTGATGGAGAAAGAAAGGGTGAGGACGTGAATAAGGAAGAGAAAGAGCGATTGCAGCTTGTAGCGGATTATGCAGAAAATGAGAAGAATACATTGCTGATGAGATTGCGTATAATCAGCATAGTGGGATTGGTTTCGCTCATTGCAGGACTGACGATGATGGTGATCAGCAGAGATAACAATCTTCCAGTCTATGATTATTTGATGGGGACGCTTATGGGAGTTGCTATAGGTGCGTTGCTGGTTGCGGTGTTCTATTCAACCGGAGTTTTAGAAAACATGAGGAAGCGGAAAAGAACGCTTATGAAAGTGCTTTTGGTAATAAGCATATTATTCCTGCTTGGAACATTCATCGCGGCAATCATAGCATCGTTATGATATAATGAGCATTGCGACGGTTGAGCTTGCGCAAACTAAATGTAATATGCTATAATTTTTAAGGATGCAATGTGGACGATCAGTTTGTGGCATCCACATGAGCACAGATATTTTACGTGAGATATAGTAAATATGAATAGTGCAATCATTTTTTATGACGAAAGAATTACAATTATATATGTATAAGCCCATAATATGGTTGGGCGTATCTACCAGCTACCGATAATAGTTGACTACGACATGGATTGCCGTGGTCAACTATATTTTTGTGTAAAAATATGTGTGTGGATACAGAGTATGGATAGGGTTTTACAAAAAATATAAAATGATTTTGGAGGGTGCGCGTATGAGGTATGACGTGATAATTATTGGAGCAGGACCAGGAGGAATATTTTCTGCATATGAGCTGACAAAGCAGGCTCCGGATCTCAAGGTTGCAGTGTTTGAGGCTGGACATGAGCTTAAGAGAAGAAAATGTCCGATAGACGGCACAAAGATCAAGAGCTGCGTGGGATGTGATAGCTGTTCGATCATGAGTGGATTTGGCGGTGCAGGTGCATTTTCCGATGGAAAGTACAATATTACAAATGACTTTGGCGGAAGTCTGTATGAGTACATCGGCAAGAACGAGGCCATAGACCTCATGAAGTATGTGGATGATATCAATATGGAGTACGGCGGAGAGGGTACGAAGCTTTATTCCACTGCCGGCACAAGATTCAAGACAGTGTGTCTGCAGAACAGGCTTCATCTGCTTGATGCTTCGGTCAGACATCTTGGCACGGACATCAACTATATAGTTCTAGAGAATCTGTATGCATATCTTCAGGACAAGGTGGATTTCTATTTTGACACTCCTATACAAACGGTGGAAAAGATGGACGATGGAACATATAGTGTATGCTGCAAGAAGGGTACATTTGCTTGTGACAAATGTATCATATCCGTTGGAAGAAGCGGAAGTAAATGGATGGAGACAGTGTGCAAGGATCTTAATGTGCCCACAAAATCTAACAGAGTAGATATAGGAGTCAGAGTAGAGCTCCCTGCAGCTATATTTGCACATTTGACGGATGAGCTCTATGAGAGCAAGATAGTATACAGAACGGAGAAGTATGGAGACAAGGTGCGAACTTTCTGCATGAACCCAAGGGGTGCCGTGGTTACTGAGAATACTAATGGAATCATAACGGTAAATGGCCACAGTTATGAGGATCCTGCAAAACAGACGGATAATACAAACTTTGCGCTCCTTGTGGCAAAGCATTTCTCAGAGCCGTTCAAGGACTCCAACGGATACGGCGAGAGCATAGCGAGACTCAGCAACATGCTGGGCGGCGGAGTAATAGTGCAGAGATTTGGCGACCTCATAAGGGGACAGCGCTCCACCCAGAGCAGGATAGAGGAAGCGTTCATCACACCTACGCTCAATGCCACACCGGGAGATCTGAGCCTTGTCCTTCCAAAGAGAATTCTGGATGGAATAATCGAGATGATCTACGCTCTTGATAAGATAGCCCCAGGAACGGCAAATGAAGATACACTGTTGTATGGAGTTGAGGTCAAATTCTACAACATGGAGGTTGAAGTAGATGATAAGCTTGAGACAAGATACAAGGGGCTGTATATCATAGGAGATGGCAGCGGAATAACACACTCCCTTTCACACGCATCTGCAAGCGGTGTATACGTAGCAAGAAATATTGCACATGGCGAATAAAACGAATAGATATTTATATAGAAGAAAGTCATTCAAAACAGAGTATCGTGATAGGGGTTCCAGATACTCTGTTTTTATTTGATAAATGAGTTTCAAGTGAAAATACATTTGTTTGACTGGATGGGAGAAGAATGGTAGAGTTGTAAATGGCATGAAAATAGATTTAAAGTCTGCAACAAATATGAAAACAAATTTAACTAAGAAAACTATTAGTGGCATTGTATAGAAGACACTATATGATGGATTATTTTCGAAAGAAGAAAGAAAATAGGAAAATATAGAGGGATCAGTTATAAATCAGATATGCGCATCTATGGATTCATTCTTTGATACAGAAAAGAAAATAGGCGATTATATCGTTAGGAATCCCAAGAAGGTTGTGGATATGACAGTCGGGGAGCTGGCAAAGGAGTGCGGTGTCAGCGAGGCCTCGGTGTCGAGATTCTGCAAACGAATAGAGCTGAAGGGATTTCACCATCTCAAGATATCGCTGGCGAGAGAACTCGTGGATGCCAAGGATGACGGAGAGATATCTGGACATATATCTGTGGATGGTATGGAAGGTTCTCTGAGAGGAATACTGTCGAATAAAAGTGTATATACAATCCAAATACATAATTATATATGGAGGAAACAGACATGAAAGATATCAAATGGGCAGTTCTCGGAACAGGAGTTATTGCAAATGAGATGGCAGTGGCACTCAAAAAGAATGGCAGGAACATTTATGCGGTTGGTAACAGGACGTATGACAAAGCGGTGGCATTTGCTGAGAAGTATGGCATAGGTAAGGTTTATTCAGACTACAATGAGATGTTCACGGATCCGGAAGTGGACGTGATATATATAACGACTCCGCACAATACACACATACAGTTTATGAGAAGAGCGATAGAGAATGGAAAACATATAC
Organism: Coprococcus aceti; assembly: GCF_025567285.1. Lineage (NCBI taxonomy): Bacteria > Bacillati > Bacillota > Clostridia > Lachnospirales > Lachnospiraceae > Coprococcus > Coprococcus aceti. Next base: position 1,144 of record NZ_JAOQJT010000011.1, on the reverse strand, counting down.
TTGTGGAAAAATCTATAACATTGAACAGCGATGAGCTTGAAGAGATGCTGGAACTGGCGGAGCAGCACAATGTGATCATAGGAGAGGCGATGACTATTTATCATATGCCTATTTACAGAAAACTTAAGGAGCTACTGGGCTCGGGTGCACTTGGCAAAGTCAATCTCATAACCATGAACTTTGGAAGCTTCAAAGACTATGATATGAACAATCGATTCTTCAACAGAAACCTTGCGGGAGGGGCAATGCTGGATATAGGTGTGTATGCCCTGTCATTTATAAGGTGGTTCATGGACTCAAAGCCAGACAAGCTTCTTTCAGAGGTTAAGCCTGCGCCTACTGGAGTGGATGAGCAGGCAGGACTTTTGCTTATGAATAAGGAAGGACAGATGGCAACCGTTATGCTGTCCCTTCACTCGAAGCAGCCGAAACGTGGAATGGTATCATGTGAAAACGGATATATAGAGGTGATGGAGTATCCAAGAGCGTGGGAGGCGAAAGTCACATACACAGATACAGGCAAAACTGAGACTGTTGCAGCCGGAGAAAATGCGGATGCCCTTGCGTATGAGCTTCAGGACATGGAGAGTGCGATATCCGGTGATGGAGATATGTATCTGGAATATACAAAGGATGTCATGGATATGATGACAGAGTTCAGAAGATCATGGCGATTTACATATCCAGAGGAAGAATAGGTAGATTGTCATATGTAGGGGAGGCTGTTTAGAACAATTGCACACAATTGTCAGATAAATAAAAAAAGTCCTTGACATAAGATTGCAGTGGTGGTATCTTATAAAAGCTGTCGCATGAGCAGGCAGCAGACGACAGCTTTTATAGGTATACAACATGATATGTCACTGAGACATGATTATAAATTACCTGAAAAAAGTTGTTGACATACACACTTCGGTGTGGTAATATTTAGAAGTTGTTGCCGAAGAGGTCGGACATCAGCAACCGAAAAGGTCTTGAAAAAAGATAAAAAAGTTGTTGACAAAGAACTTCAGATGTGATAACATATAGAAGTTGTCGCTGAGAGGCGAAAACATAAAGAACCTTGAAAAATTAACAACATGACAACCCTGAAATTCCAAAAAAGAATTTCAAGAACGTCGGATCAGAGATGATATCAAAGATC
>NZ_JAOQJT010000010.1:0-106809 GCF_025567285.1 Coprococcus aceti | reverse complement strand
ATGGATGCCACCTGTACAATACAGGATAGCATCCATGTGTTCAGCCTAGTTCATAAATATGTGTCCAGGATTCTGGGTACATATCAATCAGCAGAGTTTTTTTACTGTAGTACAAAATGTTACAGATTTTGCCGGCTGTTCTACATTTTTCTGGTTTGTCAAGTATATATATGAGTAAAAACAATAGGCAAAAGTAATAAAATATACCGAAAACGTGACGAAAAACCCTATTGACATAAATGGGTATGGTGAAGGTTTCACAAAAAAGGAAGTTTAAACCAAGGGAAAACGGTTCGAAAATCGTCAAAATGTTGCAAAATTTGTGCACGTATACAATTTAGACAAAAGTTTAAAAATTTTTTTGAGCAATAATCACATAGAATGAAAAATGCCAATGATGTAGAATAACAATAGTTTTTAGGGTGAACAAAAACAAGATTATATACACTACGGAGGTAATTTCAAATGGCAAGTTTATCACTTAAGAACATTTACAAGGTATATCCTAACGGATTCAACGCAGTTAAGGACTTCAACCTTGAGATCGAAGACAAGGAGTTCATCATCTTTGTTGGACCATCAGGATGTGGAAAGTCAACAACTCTTAGAATGATAGCAGGACTTGAGGATATCAGCTCAGGTGAGTTATGGATCGGCGACAAGCTCGTAAACGATGTAGAGCCAAAGGACAGAGATATTGCGATGGTATTCCAGAACTACGCTCTGTACCCACATATGTCAGTATATGATAACATGGCATTTGGACTTAAGTTAAGAAAGGTTCCAAAGGAGAAGATCGACAAGGCTGTACATGAGGCAGCTAAGATTCTTGATATCGAGCATCTTCTTGACAGAAAGCCAAAGGCTTTATCAGGTGGACAGAGACAGCGAGTTGCTATGGGACGTGCAATTGTCCGTGAGCCAAAGGTATTCCTTATGGACGAGCCTCTTTCAAACCTTGATGCTAAGCTTCGTGTACAGATGCGTGTTGAGATCTCAAAGCTTCATCAGAGACTCCAGACAACTATCATCTACGTAACACATGACCAGACAGAGGCTATGACACTTGGTACAAGAATCGTAGTTATGAAGGATGGTATCATCCAGCAGGTAGATACACCTCAGAACCTCTACGACAAGCCATGTAACCTGTTCGTTGCCGGATTCATGGGTATGCCACCTATGAACTTCATCGATTGTAAGGTTGTTAAGTCAGGTGCTGACGTTCTCCTTATGTTCGGTTCACATTCAATCAAGGTTCCAGACAGCAAGGCTGAGAGACTTATCGCACTTGATGCTATCGATAAGGAAGTTGTTCTTGGTATCCGTCCAGAGGATATTCATGATGAGCAGCTCTTCATCGAGTCATCACCAGAGAGCGTAATCGATGCAAGAATCAACATCTACGAGATGCTTGGTGCCGAGGTTTACTTATACTTCACAATCGACCAGTTCGATATCACAGCAAGAGTAAATGCTCGTACAACAGCTAGACCTGGCGACACAGTTCAGTTCGCATTTGACTTAAGCAAGATTCATATCTTCGATAAGGAGACAGAGGAGATCCTTGTTAACTAGTCTTAGATAACACATAGAACTTACAATTACACTCCAGATAACTGGAAACAGTAGTTTAATTCTTGAAAAATTGAGAAAATGCAGAAAATACATATAAAAAATCTGCATTTTCTCTTTTTTTTTCTACAATTTTGCTTTAAAATAAGAGTAATGGATTACGGGATAAAACGTATAATGAGTATAAGGAGTGAAAAGAATGATATCAAACCAGATTCTTCAGGATACAATAGACGGATTAAAAGGTATAACAAGAACTGACCTGTGCGTGTTGGACACAGAGGGAAAAGTGCTTGCGTCAACACTTAAGGATATAGATGACTGCGAGGATTCAGTTCGTGCATTTGTTGATTCACCGGCAGAGAGCCAGGTTGTAAGAGGTTATCAGTTCTTCAAGGTGTTTGACGATAACCAGTTAGAGCATATTCTCATGGCAAAGGGCGAGACCGATGATACATATATGGTCGGCAAGATCGCAGCATTTCAGATCCAGAACCTTTTGGTCGCATACAAGGAGAGATTTGACAAGGACAACTTTATCAAGAACCTTCTCTTAGACAATCTCCTTCTGGTTGATATCTACAACAGAGCAAAGAAGCTCCACATAGATACTGATGTGAGAAGAATCGTATTTATCATAGAGACAAAGAATGAGAAGGATACCAATGCACTTGAGACAGTACGTAATATCTTCTCAGCCAAGACAAAGGATTTCATCACTGCTGTGGACGAGAAGAACATCATTCTTGTCAAGGAAGTCAAGTCCAACGAGACATATGACGACATGAACAAGATTGCCAAGGTCATCGTTGACATGCTCAATACCGAGGCGATGTCATCTGTACATGTATCATTCGGAACAATTGTCAATGAGATAAAGGAAGTTTCACGTTCATACAAAGAGGCTAAGATGGCTCTGGATGTTGGAAAGATATTCTATGAGAACACAGATATCATAGCATACAGCAATCTTGGAATAGGACGACTTATTTACCAGCTTCCACTTCCTCTGTGCAAGATGTTCATCAGAGAGATATTTGACGGCAAGAGCCCTGATGAGTTTGACGAGGAGACTTTGTCAACTATCAACAAGTTCTTTGAGAACAGCTTGAACGTATCAGAGACATCAAGACAGTTGTACATCCACAGAAATACTCTGGTATACAGACTTGATAAGTTGCAGAAGAGCACAGGCCTTGATCTGAGAGTATTCGAGGATGCCATCACATTCAAGATCGCTCTTATGGTTGTAAAGTACATGAAGTACATGGAGTCACTGGATTATTAAAATGTCCGGTGGACAGTTATCTGGAATATAGATTGCATAGAAGCGGCAGCCTTACATATGGATATATGAAGACTGCCGCATCGTGTATTAATTTTAATTCACAAACTATACACAACAAAACAATCAATATGTAGTATAATGAAGCGTGGATGAAATGAATCAGAATCATCCGACTATGGACAAATGTAAGATAATGTACAGTTTATGCCGTAAAGAGGCAATATAGGAGACATGAGATGATAGAGTTAGAGAACGTGAGTATGACATACCCTGGGGGCAATCAGGCGCTCAAGAATGTGAACATCAATATAGAAAAAGGCGAGTTCGTATTTATCGTTGGAAGCAGTGGATCAGGCAAGACCACTCTGTTCAGGCTTCTGCTCAAGGAGCTCGATCCTACGGAGGGCAATATCACTGTTGCCGGATACGACTATGGCAAGATAAAGAGAAAAGATATACCGAAGGTCAGAAGAAGGATTGGAGTCGTATTCCAGAACTTCAGGCTTCTGAAGGACAGGACTATATACGAGAATGTTGCATTTGCACAGAGAGTTATCCAGACTCCGGCGAGATACATCAGAAGGCGTGTTCCGGCCATGCTGACGCTGGTTGGACTTGCAGACAAGTACAAATCATATCCAAAAGAGCTCTCAGGTGGTGAGCAGCAGAGAGTTGCCATGGCGAGAGCACTGGTCAACAATCCTGACATCATACTGGCGGATGAGCCTACAGGAAATCTCGATCCTAAGAACTCACTGGATATCATGAACCTCCTTGAGGATATCAACAAGAGAGGAACCACAGTTGTCGTGGTAACCCACAACAAGGATATCGTCAATGAGATGAAGAAGAGAGTTATCACCCTGAAGAAGGGTGTAATTATCAGCGACGAGAAGGAAGGAGGATATATAGATGAAGATTAGTACATTTTTCTATATCCTCAGACAGGGCTTTGCAAATATAAGAAGAAATATTCTGTTCTCACTTGCATCACTTGGAACCATCATATCATGTCTGTTCCTCTTTGGAATCATATATGCGGTAGTTGTAAACTTTCAGTCCGGTATGCAGGAGCTTGAGAATACAGTTACAATATCAGTGTTCTTTGACGAGGATGTGTCGGACGACACGATACAGCTTATCGGATCACAGATAAGAACTCTGGATTATGTAAACACGATGGATTACGTGTCGGCGGATGACGCATGGAATAAATTTGTTGAGCAGAACTACGATGATCCACAGGCGGCAAAGAATGCATTTGGCGAGGACAATCCACTTAAGAATTCGGCCTCATATGAGGTTACGCTCAAGGATGTGGCCAGACAGCCGGAGTTCGTGGCATTTGCCCAGGGGCTTTCAGGAGTCAGAAAGGTCAAGAGCTCTGACGTGACTGCGGACAGCATCACGACACTGTCATCCCTTGTCGGATATGCATCCATAGGAATAGTTGTGATACTGATGCTGGTATCTATCTTCCTTATAAGCAATACTATAACCATAGGTATCACGGTGCGAAAGGAAGAGATAGGGATCATGAAGCTGATCGGTGCGACAAATGTATTTGTACGGGCGCCGTTCATCATAGAGGGTGTGATCATAGGTGCGGTCGGTTCGGCTATACCTCTGGTCCTTCTGTACTACATGTATGATAAGATACTGACATATGTTGCCGGAAGATTTAAGGTTGTCACAACGCTGTTTGCATTTGTGAGCCAGCATGACCTGTTCAAGACCATGATACCGGTTGGACTTGTGCTTGGTATCGGTGTTGGACTGGTAGGAAGTATCCTTACCACGAGGAAGCATTTGAGAGTATGATATAATGAGCATTGTGACGGATGCGCTTGCGCAAGACGTCATAATGCGAATGCCCTCATTGAGCCGGCAGGCGATATAATATAATGAAGCACGCTGATGCGTGCGCAGGTCATCGCGCTCACGCACGACGACATAAGATATACTAGTTAATTGTTAGATGGGGATAACAAGGAGTAGTAGATTATGAAAAAGAAAGTCAATGTAAAAGGGAATATCAGAAGGATGGCATTGCTTGTTGCGGGATGTGTAGTCATGGGGGGCATGGCTGCGTCTCAGACCGGGGGAAATATGGCATATGCCATGACGAAGGAAGAGGCTGAGCGTCAGAAGGATGATGCCAGTGAAAACGAGAAGAATGCCAAGGACGTTCTGGATTCTCTGGAGGAACAGCAGAACAAGATCGTTCAGGACGTTGCGGATCTGGATGCCAAGATGACATCCGTCCAGACTCAGATAACGAGCCTGCAGGAGCAGACAGACGAGCTCCAGACGGAGATAGACACAACTCAGAAAAGTCTGGATGAAGCTCAGAAGGCAGAGGATGAGCAGTATGAGGCGATGAAGCAGAGAATACAGTATCTGTATGAGGAGGGGGAGACGGAATATGTCGATGCCCTGCTCACATCCATATCATTCAGCGATCTCCTGAACAAATCAGAGTATATAGACCAGATATCGGAATACGATCAGAGGCAGCTTGCAAAGCTGATCAAGACCAAGACAGATATTGCCAATTATGAGGCGCAGCTTGAATCTGACCTCAGACAGGTGGAGTCGGTCAAGACGGATCTGGAGAGTAACGAGGCTGAACTGCAGACCATTATAGATCAGAAGCAGGAAGAGATCACCAGATATGATGGTGATATAGAAGCCCAGAAGTCGTTGATGAACAAGTTCACTGTGGCCCGTGAGGAAGCCGAGAGACGTATCGCGGAGATATCCAGACAGGAGATGGGCAAGGCAAATGCAAATGGTACGGGTGCGTATACGAAAGATGGAAAGGTATACGACACCTCCAAATATAAGGGCAAATTCATGTGGCCGGTATCGACCGGAGGTGTTATCACGGATGAATTTGGTTACCGAGATGCTCCTACAGCGGGAGCAAGTACATATCATCAGGGACTTGATATAGGCTGTGATTATGGAACAGATATTGTTGCGGCGGAGGCCGGCACAGTCGTGATGTCCTGCTACAATGGCGGTGGTGGCAACATGGTCATGATCAGCCACGGCGGCGGAATATGTACGGTATATATGCACAACTCACAGCTATGTGTAAATGTTGGCGACAAGGTTGTGAAAGGTCAGGTCATAGCAAAGGCAGGAAGTACGGGTGTGTCGACAGGTCCGCATTGCCATTTTGGCGTGTCGATAGACGGAACGTATGTCAATCCGCATGACTTCCTTGGACAGTAGACCGGGCAGGGGATATGGAGAGATTCAGGTATTTGATGGCAATACAAGGTTAGGAGATAATGATATGAGGAAAATGTTGAAGAAGACAGTAGTGACAGCGGTGCTGGCAAGTACGGTGATCGGTCTGACGGGCTGCGGTACATCAGGTGTGTTCAGTGGCACACTCAGCGGAAAAACCGGCAGTTCCACCAAGATAACCTATGATGGCAATCTGTTGGATGCGGACGTATTTGACAAGACAGAGAAGATCGAGAGTATCATAGACAATTATTATTACAATGATATTGACGATGATACGATCAGGGAGGGCATATACAAGGGTATAATGGAATCCCTTGACGATCCGTATGCACAGTATTACACCAAGGAAGAGTATGCCAAGCTGCAGGAGGATGATTCGGGTGAGTATGCCGGAATCGGAGTTACGGTCAGCAAGGATGAGGATACGGGATATGTCCGTGCGGTAAATATCCTTGAGGGTGCACCGGCTGAGAAGGTGGATATACAGCCTGATGACATTATTGTACAGATAGACGATCACGAGATCACTACAGACGATGATCTTGACTACCTCGTATCACTCATAAGAGGCGATGCTGGAACTGATGTTACGCTGAAGATATACAGGGAGCGTGATAAGGCTTACCACGATGTCACCATCACCAGGGAGATCGTTGAGTACAGCACGGTATCATCATTTATGATAGACGACAAGATCGGATATGTGAGGATCACGCAGTTCATAGACAACACAGACGAGCTTTTCCAGAAGGCAGTTGAGGAGCTCAAGAATGAGGGCATGCAGGCACTGATGATCGATGTCAGAAGTGATCCGGGTGGAATGCTCACCACGGTCGTAAACATTTGCGACTATCTGCTCCCAGAAGGAACCATAGTGTCCATCAAGGACAAGACCGGCAAGGTTGTGGACGAGTATAAATCGACAGATGATGAATACCTCGATATGCCTATGGTAGTCCTGACAAATGAGTACAGTGCCAGTGCGTCAGAGATACTTACATCGGCACTCAAGGAATTCGGGGCTGCAACTGTTGTAGGAAAGAATACCTACGGTAAGGGAATCGTGCAGAGTGTTATACCACTTGGTGATGGCACAGCGATCAAGCTCACGACACAGAAGTATTTCACACACGATGACAACGATATCCACAAGAAGGGTGTTGCGCCTGATATTGAAGTGGATCTTCCAGATGATTATACCTATGAGGATTTCCAGGGCAAGAATGACAGCCAGTACCAGAAGGGTATTGAGGTTCTGAAGGAGAAGCTGAAGTAGGGATTAAGATAGAGATTGGTATAAATATAGTTATATAATAGATTTCAATACTGAGTGGGCAGGGCAGATGACGTTACTGCGTTATATAAATTTGTCAGTGAAGTATCTGTTCGAATGCTATCGTATATGTAAAATGCATAAATAATTAAAACAACATAATTTTTAGATAATATGCAGCACAAAAGTGCTGCATATTGTGTTATACTAGGAAATGTTCAGAAATCTGTTATAAGTAATAAAAGGCAACAAAGGAGATATACATGGATAAGGAACTGATTATCGTATTGGACTTTGGCGGACAGTACAACCAACTGATCGCCAGACGTGTAAGAGAGTGTAATGTATATGCCGAAGTACATCCGTACACATTGCCGCTGGAGAAGATCAAGGAGATGAATCCAAAGGGAATCATCTTTACAGGCGGACCAAACAGCGTATACAAAGACGATTCACCTAGCTGCAGCAAGGAGATATTCGAACTGGGTATTCCTATTCTCGGAATATGTTACGGTTCACAGCTCATGGCTCATCTGCTGGGCGGCAAGGTCAGCACGGCCCCTGTCAGCGAGTATGGAAGAACAGAGGTTGAGGTTGACAAGACATCCAAGCTGTTTGCAGATGTGAATGACAAGACCATCTGCTGGATGAGTCACACAGACTATATTGCAGAGGTACCAGAGGGCTTCAAGAAGACAGCTTACACTCCTGTATGCCCAGTGGCAGCCATGGAGAATGCTGAGAAGAAGCTGTATGCGACTCAGTTCCACCCAGAGGTTATGCACACCGAGGAAGGTATGAAGATGCTCAGAGCATTTGTCATGGATGTATGCCAGTGTGCAGGCGACTGGAAGATGGATTCATTTGTAAAAGATACAATAGAGAGTCTCCGTGCCAAGATAGGCGATGGCAAGGTGCTGTGCGCCCTGTCAGGCGGTGTTGACTCATCAGTAGCTGCGGTTCTCCTGTCTAAGGCGATAGGCAAGCAGCTCACATGTGTGTTCGTAGACCACGGCCTTCTCCGTAAGAACGAGGGCGACGAAGTTGAGGCGGTATTCGGACCAGATGGACCTTATGACCTGAACTTCATCAGAGTAAATGCGCAGGACAGATTCTACAGCAAGCTTGCCGGAGTAACCGAGCCTGAGGCAAAGAGAAAGATAATAGGCGAGGAATTCATCCGTGTATTCGAGGAGGAGGCCAAGAAGATCGGTGCCGTTGACTTCCTCGTACAGGGAACCATATATCCTGACGTCATCGAGTCAGGCCTTGACAAGTCAGCGGTCATCAAGTCCCACCACAACGTAGGCGGACTTCCTGACTATGTAGATTTCAAGGAGATCGTGGAGCCACTCCGTCTTCTCTTCAAGGACGAGGTCCGCAAGGCCGGCCTTGAGCTTGGAATCCCAGAGTACCTGGTATTCCGTCAGCCATTCCCAGGCCCAGGCCTTGGAATAAGAATCATCGGAGAGGTCACAGCCGAGAAGGTCAAGATCGTTCAGGATGCCGACGCCATCTACCGTGAGGAGATCGCAAAGGCAGGCCTCGACAGAAGCCTCGGTCAGTACTTCGCAGCCCTGACCAACATGCGTTCAGTTGGCTGTATGGGAGATTTCAGAACGTACGATTACGCCGTAGCACTCCGTGCTGTAAATACAACAGACTTCATGACAGCAGATTGTTCAGAGATACCATTTGAGGTGCTTCAGAAGGTAATGAACAGGATTATCAATGAGGTTAAGGGTGTGAACAGGGTAATGTATGATTTGACTAGTAAGCCACCTGGAACGATTGAGTTTGAATAAACAAAAATGCTTAGTAAACCCAGCGTTTATGCGGGTTTGCAGCACTTTTAAAAGTCTTTTGATAACAATTTGATAACGGTTGCATGAGAGCCATTATTCTTGTAATCCAGTGGTTTTAGGGTTAGAGAATGATTGACAGGTGGTTGTGCAACCAATAATCCATATTATAAACGAAGCCCTTAGCTGTGGGTAAAAACTCATAGCTAAGGGCTTTTTGTCGTCTTTAGATAAATTTATCGGAAAGAGAGGTTAATGATTTGTTTATTTGCGTTAGAGCAGATAATTCATCTTTGATTTGTGGCTCAAGGCTTAAAACTTTATGGAGATAGTTTAAATTTACTTTGTATTGTTCTGTAAAGGTTTGACCGCAAGTAGAGTAACAAATTTCAACATCTAACTCGGTTTCATTGAAGTTTGAAAAATCAAAAATAGTTCCGATATGTTGTTGCGGGGCAAGAAAAATGTTGTTTAGTTTGGAAATATTAAAATCATCTATATTAGATTGACCAGCTTTCTTCCAATCCAAATCAGGGGTGATTTTTAATGACAGAAGTTTTGCAGGAGAGTTACCAAAGTTTTTGATAATTAAGTCGTGTGTTATACCTGTTATACTTTTTTGAACATAAAATATAAGATTACCACGATTCTGATCGAAATATTGCTTTTGTTGCTCGCATAGCTGCTTTTTCATTTCGGATAAATTTTTGTAAGTCAAAATGACCGCAATTATAGATGCTACTAATGCTAAGAAACTGAGCACAATTCCTATGAATTGAAACAGTGTTGAGTGCCATTCAGCAAGTGTCATAATTGTTCTCCTTTTTTAGTTGGTATTTTAGGATTAGTTATCTTTTAAGTGATTTTTGAATGCTTCAGCAAATACATCGCTAAGTTCCTGTGATGGGACTTTCGCCCATGTTTGCGTGGTATCAAACTCCGGGTAGTGGTAACGCCACTCATCGTATTTGTCTTTACTGATCTCTTCAGAAGATAGCTTGTCAGCCTGCTCTTTCCAGGCATACAACATTTTCCGGAGTTCGTGAGCGTCTTTACCTTTGGAAGTATCAACTTTCAGACAGATTTCTCCGTCTGATTCACTGACAGTCAGACCGTACAAATCTTCAAGGGTAAATAAAGTGTGCATCAGTCCGATATAGCTGTCAATGTCAGGCACATCGAGGGCATGAGGGGAAACATCCAGAGCCTGTGCCAGTGCAGCAGTAAGTTCCGCCTTCGGTTTTCTTGTTCCTGTTTCGTATTGTGCTAAACGTACATCGGCACTTCGCTCAGGAAAGCCGACAATCGTACCAAGATATTTTTGTGTCATCCCACGCAGAATGCGGAAAAAATGTATTCTCTCTCCAATCGCCATAACGTGTCCACTCCTTGTATGTATTTTACAATGAGTATAGCAGATATGTTTAGGAGAAGTCAAGATAATACAAAACAAAAAAGTTTAATATTTTCCAAAAAGCCACTTGACACAAACAAATATGCTTAGTATAATAAGCTTAAATTAAGCAAATAAGTTTAATAAAAACAAAATGACCGTCCGAACAGTATAAACCGCCAAGACCTTGCCAGACAGCAAGCAAGCGCCTGACATATTAAGATATATCGGGACAGCACAGTGCCGAACAGGGAATACCTGCTGGAACTTCCTTCGGATAGAACGGCGATAAAAAATGAAAGAAAGGACTGATTATATGAAAAACAGATTTATTTGTGCCGAAGAAGTGGCACAGGAACTAAGCGTATCAAAGCCGTATGCCTACAAGCTAATCCGTCAGTTGAATGAGGAACTGAAAGCAAAAGGCTTTATTACTATTTCAGGACGGGTAAACCGCCAGTATTTCTATGAAAGACTCTACGGAACAGGAAATCCCCAAGGGGATACCACTATGTCCTACAAGGCAGGACAGGAATAAGGAAAGGAGGATGAATAATGCCGGTATTCAAGAACGAGAGCAATGGAACATGGTATGTGATGGCGAGATATGTCAACTGGAAAGGCGAGCGTAAACAGAAATGCAAGCGTGGCTTTGCTACCAAGAAAGAAGCACAGGAATGGGAGCGAATGTTCCAGTTGCAGAACTCCTCTGATATGGATATGAGTTTTGAAGCCTTTACCGAACTGTATATCCGGGATATGAAAAGCCGTCTGAAGGAGAACACATGGCTGACGAAGGAGCATATCATCCGCACGAAGATTTTACCTTATTTCGGCAAGATGAAAATCAGCGAGATTTCCACAAAAGAGGTTATCGCATGGCAGAATGAGATGCTTGCCTATCGGGACGAAAAGAAAAAGCCATACTCACAGACCTATCTGAAAACGCTGCACAATCAGTTGTCCGCTATCTTTAATCATGCGGTGCGGTATTATGAGCTGCGTTCCAATCCTGCCGCCAAAGCAGGAAATATGGGAAGTGAGGAACACAAGGAAATGCTGTTCTGGACGAAAGAAGAATACAAGAAATTCTCATTTGAGATGATGGACAAGCCAGTTTCCTTTTACGCTTTTGAAATGCTTTACTGGTGCGGTATCCGAGAAGGAGAGCTACTGGCACTGACCGCCGCCGACTTCGATTTTGAGAAAGAAACGGTCAGAATCAACAAGTCCTATCAGCGGTTACACGGAGAAGATGTGATTACCACACCGAAAACAAAGAAAAGCAACCGCATCATCAAAATGCCGAAGTTCCTTTGTGAAGAAATGCGGGAGTATTTGCAGATGCTTTACGGATTGAAGAAGAAAGACCGAATCTTTACGGTCACAAAGAGTTATCTTCATCACGAGATGGACAGAGGTGCGAAAGCCGCAGGAGTAAAGCGTATCCGTATCCATGATTTAAGACACAGCCACATCAGCCTGCTGATTGATATGGGATTTTCAGCGGTGGCGATTGCAGACCGTGTAGGGCATGAAAGCATTGACATCACTTACCAGTATGCTCATCTGTTCCCGTCAAAGCAGACGGAAATGGCAGATAGATTAGACGATTTAGGGAAAGGAGAGATTGAAAATGTCAGCTAAGAACAGAGATAACAAAAACCGTTGGAGAAACATTACAGTAGGGTTTCGGGTATCGCCCGAAGAAAATGAACTCATTAACAAGGCAGTCGCCTTATCGGGATTGCCGAAGCAGGAATACTGCTACCGCCGTTGCCTGAATCAGGATGTAGTGGTACAGGGAAATCCGAGAGTATTCAAGGCACTCAAAACGGAACTTGCCGCTGTCCTCGCAGAACTAAAGCGGATTGAAGCAGGAAACCGTGCGGATGAAGAACTGCTGAATGTCATTGAACTAATCGCTGTTATTCTGGGCGGTCTGAAAGGAGAGGACGAGGATGGGAAATAAAAAAGAAAAGACTGCCCCGGATGTATCTGTTGGCGCAGATACGGAGCAGCCGACTTCTAAAAACACTACAAGTAGTATATCCGAGAATGATGGAAATATCAAGAGTTTTGAGGAATTGCAGAGAGAAATGCAGTTGCGATCAGACCCATCCTATCTCCAGACAATTTCCATGAATGAGCTGTTTGACACACAGTATCGGAGTAAGCAGCCGTTGATTGACGGTCTGCTCTACCCCGGCACTTATATCTTTGCAGGTTCGCCCAAACTGGGAAAGAGTTTTTTGATGGCACAGCTTGCCTACCATGTCAGCACGGGCACACCGCTTTGGAATTATACCACCCGAAAAGGAACGGTGCTGTATCTGGCACTTGAAGACGATTACCGCCGCTTGCAGGAGCGTCTGTATCGGATGTTTGGGACGGAAAGTACCGATAATCTTTACTTCTCTGTCTCTGCCAGCCAGCTTGGAAATGGACTGGATGAGCAGCTTGCAAGATTTGTGGCAGAGCATAAAGACACGAAGCTGATTATTATTGATACGCTTCAGAAAGTGCGTGAGGTTGGCGGCGATAATTACAGCTACGCAAATGACTATCAGATTATGGCAAGACTGAAAAGTTTTGCGGATGCTCACGGACTTTGTTTACTGCTCGTACACCACACAAGAAAGCAGAATGCGGATGATAAGTTTGACATGATTTCCGGGACAAGCGGACTGCTTGGAGCAGCAGACGGAGCGTTTCTTCTTCAGAAAGAAAAACGAACAGGTAATACCGCAACACTGGAAGTATCGGGCAGAGATCAGCAAGACCAGAAGCTGTATCTTATCCGCAATACAGAAACCTTGTTGTGGGATTTGCAAAAGGCAGAAACGGAGTTATGGAAAGAACCGCCAGAGCCGTTATTGGATGAGATTGCGAAGCTTGTTATGAAGGACAATCCTTACTGGGAAGGTTCGCCAACAGCACTTGTTGCACTGATAAATGTGAACATTCAACCGCACGTTATCACAAGAAAACTGAACATTCTTGCAGGACGGTTGTATACAGAACATGGGATTCTCTTTCGGAGTGAACGTGTCCACGAAGGACGGAAACTGAGGTTCTGGAAAGACAATACAGAGAATGCGTGACAGTACGTGACGGTTGTGACGGTATTTTTGACAGCGGGGTGGTATCAAAATAACCGTCACGACTGTCACATACCGTCACGTACTGTCACGGAAAGGATGGATAAGATGGGAAATGTGCAAATATCACAGGAATTATTTATGCAGTTGCTCCACTTTCACTTGGTTGAAGATGAGAGCTACGAGAAAGAAATCAAGCAGGGGTTAGAGAAGAAATTAGACAGGATGGTCATGCGTGACCTGTATGGAAAATTTAAGAATGCACCGACAGAGGAAGAACGGGAACGGGCGAGAAAAGAGTATCTGGACAGACGAGGAGTGCCGGAGAGTTTCCGATGGTAATTCTTCCTTGATGATAAGAACAGGAGCGTGACACGCCCCTGTGGATAGCAGACAAGGAGAAATCTGGAAAGGAGAATCATGCAATGAGAGAAGGAAGATTAGGTTATAACTGTGAAAATGGCAGATATGGATTGTTGTCAATGGATTTATGGATTGATACAGGATTTCACTGCGGAGAGTGTATGGAAGTTCTGGTAGATGATCAGTGGGTGCGGACAAGGATGGAGATGAATCCTGCAATGGAATGGTATCTGGTGGGAACACCGTACTGCGGCGATCTGGAGTATGTACGGGCAAGAATACCGGAATAAATCAGACAGGAAGTAAAGAGTCGGCTTGTTGTCAGGAATAAAAAACAGCCCGGATACGGGCAAATAAAAAGGGCGGACACGCCCAAAATGAAAAGCAAAAGCCAAGTTATGACAAAGGCATAAAGTATCTCATAAAGCCCTCGGCGTTTGAGAGCGAAATACACCCATCGCACAAACTTCGTTTATGCTCTGTGTATTTCGCCCTGCCGGGAGCTATGCCAGAAACGGCAATTAGTTCGTAAAACAGGTGCCTATGCACCTACTCACAGCGAAGCAGGCGAGAGCCGGGAAAGGAGAATGCTTATAGGCAGACATTCATTTATCAGACAAAACAAGCTGTCTGATGTGGTAGGAAGAATTGACTATATTTCTAATCCGAAAAGACAGGAACATCTCTATGCGACCTATCAGACGGAAGGAGCAACACCAGAGTTCTGGAAGAATCTTGCCAGAGAGAATCAGTTGGATTTTAAGGCAAGTGGAACAACAGGAAAATGTATTGAAGGACGGGAGTTTATCATTGCACTTCCAGAAAGTTTTGTTGAGTACAAGGCAGATGATGTGGTAAGGCTTTTCACGGAAAGTTTTTATAAAAGGTACAGTGTAGAATGTAGTGCGGCACTTCACCATAACAAGAAAATGACCAATTACCATATCCATCTCGTATTCAGCGAACGGAAAATGCTGGAACATCCCGAAGTGAAAATTGCTACCAGAAATATGTTTTATGATGAGCAGGGCAATCACAGACGCACGAAGAAAGAGATTTTAGATGAGCAGGGAAATCTTCGGGCAGGATGCAGCATTATTCCCAAAGGAGAAGTTTATGAGAGCCACATTTTTACAAAGAAAGATGAATGGTTTAAGAGCGACGCTTTTACCAGAGAAGTCAAGGAGATGTTTACGGAAATCATCAATAGCCATGTGAAGGTAGAATCTGAAAAGCTGTCCGTATTTCAGCAAGGCGGTGTGTATCTGGCAACGAAGAAAATCGGGAAGAATAATCCGAAAGCAGAGGAGATAAAGGCAGACAATGCAGCAAGGCAGGAATGGAATCGGACAGTTGATGTGGCATTGGTTGAGGGCGTTCCCGAAGAAGATATTTTAACTGTCAAGCGGGAGAGAATTACAGACAAAACACTGCAATCGATAAGGACACATGGATGGCTGCCGGATATGCTTCAGCAGATTATCCGAGGTGCAAAAGACTTCTTACAGGAAATGATTTTCAAGTTTAAGCTGCCGCCGAAGCCCATACCAAAGATTGATTTGCAGGAATGGAATGAGATGCGGACGCTGATGGAAAAACTTCAGAAGCAGTCACAGGCGATGAAGTTCGCACAGCAGGAGATTTCCTCGTTGAAGAAACAACTTTCCGAGACAACTGGATTTTTCAAAGGGAAAGCACGGAAATCTTTAGAGGGCAAAATTGAACAGTCAGAGAAACAGGAAAAACGTATCCACACGGATATGGAGCAGACTGTAAAACAGGCAGGATATCCAGATGTTCAGTCCTTTGCAAAGACATATCAGAAATCGGAAAAACTGGTCAGGGAATATAATGAGGAGCTGCGAGCATGGAAAAATCAGACAGAACCGAAAAAAGAGAAGCTATCAGAACCGTCGAAAAAGGCAAGCATACGGGAAAAATTGCACCGCTATCAGCAGGAAAGCATGCAACAGCCAAAACAGACAGCAAAGAAGAAATCAATGGACAGAGGACGATGAGAAAGGTGGAACAGAAAATGAAGAAAACAATTTTTGAAGAAATGGGCGGCACTTATGTAAGATGTGGGGATTACTTTATCCCCAACCTTACTTTGCCGGAGGAAGAAGAACCGAGATTTGTTGGAGTATGGGGACAAAGACATTTGCAGTATTTGAAAGAATACCGCAGGAATGTATATCTGGATCTGATGATGAGCGGCAGACTGAACAGTTATCTGGCAGATATAGAGGAAAAGGCACAGGAACGCTTTGAAAGAATTGTAGAGCAGATGAAACAGGCACAAGGAATTACAGAACAGTTAAAGGCAGACAATGCGTGGGAGTGGGTAGGCAGGATGAATAATATACAGGCATGTGCGAGGGAGATTGTAGATAAAGAAATCATTTATCAATAAGGAATAAGAGTGGCGGAAAGCAAGTCTAAAATGGCTTGCTTTTTGCTTTACAATGTAGGCGGCTGATGTATATAATTATAAAGCATAAATTCATGAATTTAATATCAGAAGGTAAAAGCAGGCGTATATTGCGACTGTTTTTACCTTCTTAATAAAATCTGTATTAAGCATATTTATAATGCAGGGGACAAAGACTATTAAAGTTACTATTTCAAGTCCTGCTTTCTAAAAATACGAATCCCAATCTTGTAAAACAGAAGAATTTCCAGAATATTGAACAGGCAAAATTCTATGTGGTAAGGAAAGTCTTTGAAAATAAGAGAAGTTTCTTCCTTTGTGCCGAATTCTGATTCAAATAGCAGATAACTGTGAAATTCAGCCTGCGCAAACGGTGATACTAAAACATGAATGTTATTTGCTGTACGGGCAAAACTATCTATTCGTAGAGGGTTTTCCACAATTTCATGAGTGATAGGATCAGTCCAAGTGCTTGATTGATTTAAGCTGGAAACTGACTTTCCACCTAATGTCAACAATGCTAAGGTTAGAATAACTGCAATTCCAAGACTGATAAGTTGCTTATGTGAAATCATTACAATCATAGTGTACAAAGCAGATACTGTGATGATGCACACAAAAGCAATCGCAGCATGAAATGCAAATTCAGTTACATTGACTTTATCACTAAATTCTAATCCAGCAATATTTGAGCTTGTGAAAACAGATAATATATCAGCAACAAAGAGAACTGTAGCACATATGCTACTGACGATTAGTTCGACAATATAAATCTCTTTTCGTGTATATCCTGCGGATATCTTGTTGTTGATTGTTCTGTTTTCAAAGTCACTCCCTAAGTATAACGGAATCAACACTGCCAAAATGATACATATCAGGTCAGAATTTTCCAATAAAAATGTTGTTGTAAAGATTTTGAAACCATATCCATTTAATAAGATTCCATAAACATTGATGGCAATTACTGCGATTACTCCAAGCCATAGAATTGGAGATTTTGCAGCACGCTTTAGTTCCATAGATAAAAGTTTATTCATAGTTTAAGTCTCCTTTCTGCTTTTCTATAAAAAATTTTTGAAGTAAAAAGTTTCTAAATCGGTATCGGCTATTTCTGATGAAGAGAATTCTTGAATTAAAACACCATTTTTGAGGAAACCATAGTGGTTTGCCACTTTTTGAAGTTCGCTTAAGATATGACTTGAAATCATAATGGTAACACCATACTCTTCATTTAACTTTGCGATGATAGCTCTGACATCTTTTATGCCTTCAGGATCAAGTCCGTTAAGAGGCTCATCTAAAATGAGGAATTGCGGATTTCCTACAAGTGCCATTGCTAAAGCCAGACGCTGACGCATACCTAATGAATAATTCATTACCAGTTTTCGAGTATCTTTCAGATGTACCAGTTCTAATAGTTCAGCAATCTTCGACTTTACTTCCTTTGATGGACATCCACAAATTTTAAGCTGATACTTCAAATTTCCTTTTGCACTTAAGGTAGGATATAATGCAGGTGTTTCAATAATGGCACCGATTTTAATATTTTCAGATTTAACAACTGTTCCTGAGGATGGACTTTGCAAATTAGAAAGTATTCTCATTAAAGTTGTCTTGCCTGCACCATTATTTCCAATCAATCCATAGATAGCACCTCGAGGAATATGAAGGGAAACATTATCTAAAGCGATTGTTTCTTTGTAATGTTTACAAAGGTTTTGGGTTCTAATAATATCATTCATAAAATTCATCCTTTCTAAATCTGTACGGCAATTGCTGTTGTTAATGAAAGTATAGGTTGTTGGAAGAAAAAAATAAAGCAAATAGCCTTTTACAGTTGGATTTTAGAAGGATAAGGTTACTTTACATGCATGTAAAACGATAATATCTTGTGTAAAATACACGATTATGGCATACTTGAGACAGAGCATTATTATACAATGGAAAGGTGAGCTGAAATGACAGTTGCAGAGATGATAAAAAAAACTCGGACTGAAGCAAACATGACTCAAGGAGAATATGGAGCAAAATTTGGTGTTTCAAGACAGACAGTTTCCAGTTGGGAAAATGGAAGAAGTCTGCCAGATCTTCAAATGTTGATTGATATCTGTAACACCTATCATGTTTCTTTGGATAAGCTATTAAACGAGGATAAAGAGTTTGTTGAGAAAATAGATTTTTACAATAAATATAAAAAGGCAATTCGATTAGTGGGCATGTGTCTGTTGGCTGGTTTGCTTATATTTGCAATTGTATTTATTAACTGGAAAATTACAGAAAGAAATATGAATCAAGCATTTGAAATGAATGCAGAGAAATTAGGATTCGTAAAAGGAGAACTTTACGAATTAGAAAAAGACAATGTTCGGTATCGACTGCCAAACCAAAAACTCCCGTTCTTAAAGAAAGACTTTCATGTAAAAAACAGTTATGCCGATTTTATGATTGAAGATATAGAGATTAGTATTTCTATTTATGATGGCAAGGATTTTGCTATTGAATTTAATCATTTTAGAAGCATAAAAGGTTGCTTTGATAAAGATAGCAAAATCGAGATTAAGGAAAATACTTTGAACGAGAACGAAAATATCTTTTATAACGAAAATAATGAGATAATAGAGGATGTGTTGAAGCAGTTATTGGAAATTCATAAAAATGTATATCGGCGTTAGTAAGATGGCGAATATAAATAAGGAATAGTAGTTGCATTTAGTTTGTCTGAAGTGGTTGCTGTTTTTAATTATATACTGTTGCTTTTCTAAGCAAAACCGCTTATAATTTGAGTCGGAACATATTGCTATTATCCACAGTTATAGAGCGTGTGTTATCAATGCCGATAACAAAATGATAACATTAGCTCATATAGGCAGGATAATATGGATAAATCAAATAATTAAAAGAACTACAAACACGACAACGAATAATCTCTAAACAAAATTGATTAGTAATTGTCGAGTTTGAATAACGGACTAAAATGCCGAAAGCCTGTATTTATGCGGGCTTCCGGCATTTGTTTTATCAAATGGCTCTAGTTTGGCTCTATTTGTGGGCGGGATAAGGGTTGCGAAAGCACTGATGGAGAAATAAAGGCATAATGGTAAGGAAAAAGTGATATATGCATCTTGGAAGCACAGGAATACTGAAAATTATAAGTTCAGCTGGAACAAAAAGTATGTTATGTACTGGAGAATTCTGGAAATCTGTGGGGAGTAATTGCGGGAAAAAAGGGAAAAGCGTATAATGCAAGAAAATAATGTTTTCACAGTGTAAAATAGAGGAGAGAACTATCATGCAGAAAATACTGATTGTAGAAGATGATACAAATATCAATAATCTGCTTCAGGAAGCATTATCCAAAGCAGGCTATTTCTGTGAGCAGGCGTTTTCCGGAACTGAGGCAAAGCTGCTTTTGAATATGCAGGAGCATAGCTATGCACTGGTGTTGCTGGATTTGATGTTGCCGGGAATTACAGGAGAAGCAGTTCTGGAGGAAATACGGAAAAAGGGAAATCTTCCGGTTATTGTTTTGACTGCGAAAGATAGCTTGGATGAAAAGGTAAAGGTTTTAACTAGTGGGGCAGATGATTATATAACGAAACCTTTTGAAATCAGAGAGGTACTGGCAAGAATTCAGGTACAGCTTCGTCATACAGAAGAAAAGGAAATAAAAGAATCTAACCTTTCGTTCAGAGAGATGGTATTGAACAAAGCTACTTTTCAGGTCAGCATTGGTGGAAAAATACTTCCTAAGATAACAAGACAGGAGTTTGCGATTTTAGAATTACTGCTCAGAAATCCGAAGCAGGTTTTCAGTAAAGAGGACATTTTTGAATATGCGTGGGACGAACCATATATGGGTGAAACAAAAACTCTGGATGTACATATAAGCAATATTCGTAAAAAGATAAAAACAGTTACATCTGAGGAATATATTGAAACAGTCTGGGGAATCGGTTATCGTCTTCATCTATAATCTTTACTCTTTTTTTACTATTTATTTGCGTTTGATTAGGATTATTCCTTTATGATAAATGCAGATAAGAAAAAGGAGATGAAAAACTTGAGCGAAATGTTATTGGAAACAAGAAATTTGACTAAGCAATATGGACACCATAAAGCTGTGGACAGTGTCAATATGCATATTAAAAAAGGTGCTATTTATGGTTTTATCGGTCGGAATGGAGCTGGGAAGACAACTTGTCTGAAGATGATCAGTGGACTTTCCAAGCCAACTTGTGGAGAAATCGAGATGTTCGGATACAAGGGAAAAGATTTGCAAAAAGTTCGATCACGGATAGGATGTCTGATTGAGGCACCGGGACTTTATGGAAATATGACTGCATATGAAAATCTGAATATCAAATGCAAGCTGTTTGGAATAAAGAAAAAAAGTTATATTGAAGAAATATTGAGAATTATCGGTCTGGAGAATGTGGGAAAGAAAAAAACAAAACATTTTTCACTTGGAATGAAACAGCGTTTGGGAATTGGTCTTGCTTTGGTTGGAGAACCAGATTTATTAGTTCTTGATGAGCCAATCAATGGATTGGATCCACAGGGTATAGCAGAGATCCGGGATACGATTCAGAGACTTCAGAAAGAGAAGAATATGACAATATGCATTTCCAGTCATATTCTTGAGGAATTATCGAAGATTGCTACTGATTATGGAATTATTCATAATGGAAGTTTATTACAGGAAATTACAAGAGAAGAATTAATAAGAAGATGCAGTGAACGGATAGAGTTGACATTGGATCATCCGAAACAGGCAATTCCGGTGCTGGATTCTATGGGATTTACCAACTATCAGGTAACAGATAAAGAGCATATTCATATTTTTGAACGATTGAATGAAAGTGCAGCGTTGAATATGGAACTTGCAAAGGCAGGAATTCCGGTAAAAGGGATTTCCATAACCAGTGAAGAACTGGAAACTTATTTTCTGAATCTGACGGGAGGTGCGGATCATGCTTAATATAATAAAAATGGATTTATACCGGATGCTTAAAACCAAAAGTATGTATGTAATCTGGATCGTACTGGCAGCAATATTATTGATTACAACATCTTTAAGCAAGACAGATTATGAGCTTTTGACTGAAAAGGATGCCATGAAACAGGAGCAGGTTACTGAACCTACTGTGGATAATATTAATGTGGGAATGATGGTAACGCTGCCTACGGAGCCGGGAGAAAAGGTGACGGTATATGATATCTTTTTTGCCAATTCCCAAGGAAAATTGTATGCACTGCTTTTGGTGATTTTTACTGTTCTGTTTTCAACAGCGGATATCAGTAGCGGATATATTAAGAATATAGGAGGTCAGGTTAGAAATAGAGGAACTCTGATTTTTTCCAGAGCAATTGCCTTGGCTGTCTTTACGGTACTGACAATGGCAGGTGCATTCTTATTTCAGGCAGCGGCGAATGGTATTGTTTTCGGGGAATTGGAATGGGGAAATACAAAGGCAATTTTATCTTATTTTGTGACTGAACTGGCTCTTCATTATGCACTTGTGCTGATTTGTATGGCGATTGCAATTATTTTGAAAAATAATGTAATCAGCATGGTCATTGCTGTCTGTCTTAGCATGAATGTAATGACCATTGTGTATGGGGTGATCAATAGTGCTATTCAAAAAATAGGAATTCAGAATTTCCAGATTTATAAGTATACGATAACAGGAAAATTATCACTGCTTCCTATGAATCCGAGTGGAAATGAGTGTTTGGCGGCATTTGGTGTGGCAATAGTGTTCATCGTTATGATGATATCAGTAAGCAGCGTTGTTTTTCAAAAGAGGGATATTTAACGGATGTATATCGTAATTGGGATATTAGCAGGAATTATTATCTTACAATTTATTATTATGTGGAAATACCAGCGGCAGGTGAAAGACATCTGCCGCCAATTGGCGTTTATGATGAAACATGACAGTAACATGTTGATTAACCATGAATTTGATGTGGGTGGAATAGGAAAGCTTTCTGACAAGTTGAATGAGCTTCTGGAACTGCGAAGAAAAGAGAAGCAGCATTATCAGGAGAAAGAAGCTCTGATTGCGGACACTTATACAAATCTTTCTCATGATATCCGCACACCACTGACATCTTTGGACGGATATTTCCAGCTAATGGAAGAATGTGAAAATATAGAGGATCAGAAACGTTATTTAAGCATTATCCACGAAAGAATTCATAGTCTGAATGAAATGTTGGAAGAACTTTTTATGTTTACAAAGTTAAAAAACGAATCTTACAGTTTGGAATTGACATTGTGCTGTATGAACCGGATTTTGAAAGAAACAGTTTTTTCATACTATGATGAATGGGTAAGAATGGAAATTCAGCCGGATATTCAGATTACGGAAGAACAGTTGTATATACATGGAAACAGGCAGGGACTCCGCCGTGTTATCCAGAATGTGATAAAAAATGGGCTGGATCATGGAGAAAAGAAGATTAGCATTGTGTTGGAACGTGATCAAAATCAGGCGGTGCTTAGAATCAGCAATCAGGTTACACATCCAGAACAGATTAATATAGATCAGGTATTTGAGCGATTTTATAAAGCAGATGTTGCCAGAAGTAAAACATCTACTGGATTGGGACTATCTATTGCAAAGGAGTTGGTTAGTCGGATGGATGGAGAGATTGAAGCAAAAATAGAAAAAAAAGAGTTTATTGTTGAAATGAACTTTCCGATTGCAACCGATGCTAAATAGTATTTTGCGACGTAGAGGGATAATCAATAATTTTTATTTATCCTTGCAGAAGCATTAGCTCTTATGTTAGGGTACTCTTTAAGGAAAGTTTTATTGTAGAGCATATAGAAAAATTAAAAGAATCAAAGAGAATATGGATGAAAAATCGTTTAATGCTGGAAAGAAAGCAGTTTATCATTCGTATACACATTTAGGGGCAAGTAAGTATTCTAAAGATCATGGAAATTTCTTAACATATGCATATAAAGCGGATGAGATATTTAGTCAAAGTAAGGTACTTGAGAGTGATATTCGGAATCAGGTAAAAAGACATTGGTACAAAATTGATAGTAAATTGAAGGAGAAATATCAATGATAAATATCTATACAGAAAAAAAGAACTCAAAGGATTGGATACTTCAGAATGACCTGTATTTTAACTTAAATACAGGTAATGAAGAAATGTCACAAAAAGAAATTGATTTAATACGACAGGTGGATGAGGCAAAACTGACGCCAGATAAGCACATTGAGACAAAATATGGCTTGGGCACAATTCGTAATTTGTCATCAGGCTGTAAAACTTTACTTAATATTGTAAAGCATCCTGATAATGTGGTAAATGTTGAAGAATGCGGCCCGAATGTGCTCAGAATCATTTTTACTATGGATAATATAAAGATTTATATGTCTAGACCAACGCTTTTTGACATTCCAAATGATGCAAAAATCAGATTCAATGATTCAGATATAGTTACTGGCGGAAGAGGTTATAATGCCTGGTGGAGCAAGGAGTATGAAAGGAGGGCGGCAGATGATTTATAAGAGTATTATATTTAAAGCAGATCCTTTTTCATATGATTTGGAATTTGACGATAGAATAACACTTGTTGGTGGAGACAGCGGTACAGGTAAAACAGTTCTTTACGAAATGTTGGAAGATATAAGACTGACAGACGAATATAAGGCAATCAAATTATTTAACTACAAATCAGATGGTTTCTTAGAAGTAATAAAGCAGTGCCGGGATTGTTTTATCGTGATAGATAATGCAGATTACTTGATAAATGATGACGTTAGGAGATTCATTAATTTTGAGTTTTCAAATCAGTATATGCTTTTTCTAAGAAATTGTGACGGACTTAATGTATCTGATAAGAGCTTTAAGGTGTTGAATTTTGATAACAATAGAATAACACTGGAAGAGGAAGTGTGATATGAGATATTTATGGACGGAAGACACCGGCGCAGGATTTCATTTCTGGAAATTAGTAAATCAACTTTTCTTTGATAATGAACTTGTGGTTGAAAGTAAAGGAAGTAATCAGGGATTATTGGATGCAGTGTTAGACATTGACATTAAAGATGACGATTCATATTATGTTGCATTTGATTATGTTGTTGATAATCAGGATATTCGTAATAAGTATCGCATACTGAAATCAATAGCAGATAAAGCTGAGGGCAAGATTATAATTCTGGATATGATTTGCTTTGAATACTTGATTCTTGCCTTTGATAAGCTTGTGGAGTGGACAGGCACTGGAAAGACAGATAAAATCAAAATTCGCGAAGAAGTCTTGACGGCAGTTGAAAATCATAGAATCAATATATCAAAGATTGATGACGAAAAGACTTTGCAGTATATAGCAGGTTTTAAGAGATATTCTACAGAACGAGTGATGAAGTCATTGGTGGGCGAATTTACGCAAAATGAGAAGTGGTCTGTTAAAGGGACTCTTATGGGTGAATGTTGGTATAAGGATTGTTGTGTGTCGGAACATCCAGATAGCTTGAGGTGTGGTAAGCCTGAGATTGAAAGTGGGGATGAGAAGATGAGGATGCTGATACGGTCAGAGAAAGTACAAAGGCTAATGAGAGATATTACTTTGAAAGAATAGTTTAATAAGACTATATTTTTCATAATGCATAATAAATGATACATTAATAAGACAAATTTTCATCTGAAGAGCAAAGGGGAATGTGAATGCAGGAAACAGTTGATGTTTTGAATAGAGAACAATTTATTGATATGTTATATCAGCTTGTCAACACTATGTCAGATTTAAAACAAGGAAAAATATTTTCGATTGATGGAACTTGGGGATATGGAAAAACTTATGTATTAGAAGAACTTGAGAGAAGATTATCTCCTGTTGTTAATGAGGATACCTACGATGATAAATTTTATGTTTTTCATTATAATTGTTGGCAATATGATTATTATGAAGAACCTTCTGTTGCGATAATATCAGCAATGCTAGAAGACTCTGAAAATTCACTAGAACATAGAATTAACAAAGTGGCAAAAGCAGGTTGGGAAACAGCGAAAGAAATATTGGCAGAAGTAGCCGGAGAGTATGTAAAAAATAAAATAGGTGTTAATATTGTAGAAACATTTCAAAGTGAAAAGACGGGCATTGATAATCAAAAATTTAAATTTGATAAAATGTTTGCGTTTAAGAAAACTTTAGATGAAACTAGGGAAAAACTTAAACGGATGTCGGAAATAAAAACTGTTGTAATAGTTGTTGATGAACTAGACAGATGTATGCCTGAATATGCAATTAAAGTTCTTGAGAGACTTCATCATTTATTTGAGGGTATCCCCAATACAATTGTTATTATGGCTGTTGACAGTAAACAACTTGAGAATTCCGTGAAAAAAATCTTTGGTAATGCAGTTGATACAGGTAGATATCTGAGAAAATTTATTAGTTTCAATTTGAAATTGGGCGTGGGAGCGCTTCAATCTAAATATGTAGAAAAATATAATTATTATTTTGAAAAATTTGAGGAAAAGGATGCGGCGGCAGAGGAGTTACAAACATTAGCTACTTTGTGCCAAATTGACATTCGAAATTTGAATAAGCTAATTGAAAAATTGGATATAATTCACACACTTGCATTTAAAGGGAAAATGTCAGAATCAGTTTTATGGTTTGAATTAATGTGGGGAATGATAAAATATAAAATATCTTTACCTGATAAAGAAGGAAAATATATTGATAGGTCTGATGATTTGTATTGGCTACCTGAAATAGACCATGCGACCTATGGCGGGCTAGATAACTATCTTTCTAAAGACATAATTGAATATTTAAAAGAGAAAAAGAACATTGCTATGACAAATACAAGAACAATAGGAATGAATAGTGAAGAAATAATGGTTTCGAATGATTTCAATGGAGAGGCATGGCATATATTAGATCAGCTTTTGGCACATAAAAAAACGTTATATATGGACCCTGTTAATCAAACAGTAGATATTGATGAATGTAAGAAGTTTATTGAATTTGCAAAAATATTATGGTAGTCTAAAAATCAGTATCTCCATATATCAGAATGAAATTTCAACAATTAATTTATATGTGGGCTATAAAGAAATAGAGTTGGCAGATTTGATAATAAATCTTGAAAATATTATTCTGGCAATTTATCTAAAGGAGCGGAATGAATTTGTTATTTAACTTGGCATATTGAATTATATGCCAGGTTAAAAGCCGAGTTAGATGTATAATTAGAATAATTCGACGCCTTTTTCGACGCATAAAAAGCGACGAAAAAAGCGATGAATTATTTTATCAATCAAAAGAAAGTTAAAATTGATGTCAGATTAGTTCAAAACCATAATGAAGCTACATAAACTTAATTAAATTCATTCATAGCATCCACATATTCCTGTAATCCATTAGATTTACAAGCCAATTCAGCATATAGCAGAGGACTTATAGATGATAGAAGTGTTATACTCAATTTTTATTCTGAAACAAAAAGGCAATATGTTGATATTGAACTTCCACAAGATATTTACAATTTTTTGCAGACATATCTGCCAGAAAAAAAGTATAGTATTGTGGATGAACTTGAAAAGAAAACGGTTGTTCATCAATCGACTGATGTTATTGAAAATGGCACTTTGCTAAAATCAATTCAGAAACAAGATAACATGCAAATAAATAAAATAGAATCGATATCATTAGAAGAATTTAAAACGAAAGTAGTAAAATTGAAATTAATGAAAGAAGCAGGTTTGTTATCTGATGATAGATTTGAAGAAGAACAAGAAAAATTGTTATCGTTGTTATAGGTGATGAAAAATGTCTAAGTATTAGAATTAAGTTCTTGGGTTTGTGCTGTGCTTACAAAACTTATTACAGAAAAAATACAAGGTTATAGTACAAATTGATAGAAAAAACAGAAAGTGAAAAATTCGTAGTAAAGAAGGAAGAAAATAATGAGGGTATGTGAGATATGCAATGCAAAAAAAGAAGATAGAATAATTGCAGGAATGAGTATTTGCAACAATTGTTTTACTAGATTACAAGGATTAAGAAATGGAAATGAGGATGATTTGCTATTCTTTAGAGACCCCATAAATGTTTCTAAATTTTCCCATAATGCAAAAGAATATATTGATGAAGTTGCAACAGATATTGAAAAGTCGCATAGGACAGCTGAAGAAATAATCATTGAAAGAAAGCGAATGCAAGAAGATGAAATGGAGAAACAAGAGTATGCACGTTCATTAATAGGCTTATATGAATATGCAGTTGAAACAATATTAAATGAAGATCATGGGTGTGTTGATGCAAAGAGAATGACTGAATTGATAAACAAGCGTGCTAGAGAGGGGTGGAAGTTACATACTGTTTATTCAAATGAGCTAGGCAAAAATGCATTAAAGGTGTTGGGATTAGTGGAAAATTCTACTGCTTGTGAAGATGTACTTGTATTCGAAAGAAAACTGATGGATAAGTAGTTCAAAGTTTAGTTATGTAGAATTGAATGGATACAGAAAACTATAAAAGAATAAGCATAGGCAGTTGGTTTTATAATGAGACTGCCTGACATCAATTATTTATTGTACTTAAAGGCGGGATAGAATCACCAAACCAGATTCTATCCCGCTTTAATTTTTACAAATCTCCCCATTCCCCATCTTTTATGATAAAATAAATCATACTATTTGAAATGGAGGACAACTATGATTCAGGATAAAACGCAGTTAGTACGTGACGGATTGGAAACTGCATATATCGATGGCAATATTGCATCTGAGATATCATATAAGCCGGGCTTTGTTTCAAATAATCACAGGGAAGGTAAGAAAGTTATTTCAGTCATAGAGAGTGAACTTCTAAAATGTGATAAGTTTCAGATAAGTGTGGCATTTATTACTTTGGGCGGTGTAACACCGCTTCTTCAGACGTTGAAAGAGCTTGAGACAAAAGGGGTTCCAGGGGAGATATTGACCTCAAACTATTTGGATTTTAGTGAGCCTTTGGCTTTGGAGAAATTGCATTCTCTGAAGAATATAAAGATTAGAATGTATGACACAAGATCTGCTAACAATGGCTTTCATACAAAGGGATATATATTCAGAGAGGAAGAAATATACAGGATCATAATTGGCAGCTCGAATATTACTAGTGCTGCACTCACGACCAATAGAGAATGGAATACGAAGCTTGTCTCCACGGCACAGGGAGAGATGTCAGAGGATATATTAAGAGAATTTGACGAGTTATGGAACTCAGAATATGCTCTGGACTATGATGTGTTTTATGAGGAATATAAGCAGAGATACGATATAATCAAAGCTCAAAGGAAAATCGCTTCAGAGGGAAATGTTACCTCATTGGAGAGATATAAATTAAAACCAAACAGCATGCAGGTGAGATTTATTGCTAACCTTAAAGCTATATTGGAGAATGATGAGAAGAGAGCACTTCTTATAAGTGCCACTGGTACGGGAAAGACTTATGCGTCGGCATTTGCAATGCGTGAACTTGGATTTAAGAGAGTGTTATTTCTTGTCCATCGAGCGTCACTTGCTGTACAGGCAAAGAAATCGTATCAGAGAGTTTTCGGCAGTACGATTTCTGTAGGGTTGGTTGGTGCTGGCTATCATGAATACGATAGAGATTATATATTTGCCACTGTGGAGACGTTAAATAGGGATGAGCATTTGCAAATGTATGATCCAGCCGAGTTTGATTGTATTATTCTGGATGAGGCCCACCATAGCTCGGCAAATACATATCAGAAGGTTATGAATTACTTTACCCCACGTCTATTCCTTGGTATGACAGCTACGCCTGACAAGAGGAATGACAATGATTCTGGGGAAAATATTTATGAGATATTTAATCATCAGATAGCCTATGAGATTCGTCTGCAGCAGGCAATGGAAGAGGACTTGCTGTGTCCATTTCACTATTTTGGAATTACTGATTTATCCGTTGTACAGGATACCAAGTCAAAGAATCTATCTGAAGAAGATTTTAATAAATTGGTATGTGACGAGCGTGTAAAGCTTGTTATAGAGCAGTCGAATTACTATGGTTACAGCGGAGAACGTGTAAAGGGCCTGATATTTTGCAGCCGTAATCGGGAGTGTAAGGAACTTTCAAAGAAGTTCAACGAATTAGGATATAGGACAGTTGCACTTAGTGGTGAGGACTCAGAGATGGTTAGGCAGGATGCGTTTGAGAGACTTGCTATGGATGAGAGAGACGCAGCGGCAGATAAGACTCCTATAGATTATATTTTCTCTGTGGATGTCTTAAATGAAGGTGTTGATATTGTCGAGGTAAATCAGGTCATCATGTTGAGACCGACTCAGTCTCCAATTGTTTTTATACAGCAATTGGGAAGAGGCCTTCGAAAAGCAGAGGGGAAAGAATACGTTGTAATCCTTGATTTTATTGGAAACTATAACAACAATTTCATGATACCGATTGCCTTATCAGGAGATAGAACATACAACAAAGATAATATCCGTAGATATGTCATGGAAGGTGAACGGATGATTCCTGGTGCCTCCACGATTCATTTTGACGAAATAAGTAAAAAAAGAATTTTTACATCGGTTGATAACGCAAACTTTAGTGATATAAGGCTCATTAAAGAGAATTATACGAACCTCAAGAATAAACTTGGACGTATTCCCAGATTGAGGGATTTTGATGAATACGGCGAGATGGATGTTATTCGAATCTTTGATAACAACAGTCTCGGATCGTATTATAAGTTTTTAGTGAAATATGAGAAAGAATACAAGACTCGCTTGCCAGAGGATGAAGAAAAAGTAATCGAATTTGTTTCTAAGAAATTGGCAAATGGAAAAAGAATTCAGGAACTTCAGATGTTGAAGAGAATACTTACATATGCCCGGGGCCTAGCTAAATTTGGTTTGTTTGCCGGCCTTTCAGAGGACATGAGGGAGTATGGAAAAGATGTCAGTCAGGATCAGAAGGAAAACATTGTAAATGTTATGACTAATGAATTCCCGGCTGGAGCGAGCAAGAAAACTTACGCGAAGTGCGTGTTTATTGAGAAAAAAGAAAACGATTATAGACCAACAAAGTCATTTTTACAAATGCTGTCAAATGGCGAATTTTATGATATCCTTCAAGAACTTGTTGAATTTGGTATTAGCAGATACGAGCGTGATTATAGTAATACATATGATCAGACGGACTTTGTTTTGTACCAGAAATACACTTATGAGGATGTGTGTCGTCTTCTCAATTGGGAGCAGAATGAAGTTCCGTTAAATATTGGTGGATATAAATATGACAGAAAGACGAAGACATTTCCTGTGTTCATCAATTATGATAAGGCAGAGGATATTAGTGACACCACGAAATATGAAGATCATTTTGTTCCGGGCTTCAGGGATCGATTGATAGCTATTTCGAAGTCTGGCAGAAGTTTACAATCAGAGGATGTACAGAATTTCCTTAAAGCGAAGGAAAGAGGGATTCATGTAGAGCTTTTTGTAAGAAAGAATAAAGATGATAAGATTTCTAAGGAGTTTTATTATCTTGGACATATGACAGCAAGTGGAAAAACTAAAGAATTCAAAATGGAGAACACAGAGAAAACAGCAGTGGAAATTGAATGGATACTTGATGTTCCAGTGCGTGAAGATATTTACGAGTACATTGTAAATTCTTAATTGGAGGATGTTATGAAGACAATAAGAGTAGTTGCTGCAGTAATTGTAAGAGAAAAAAACAACCAAAAGCAGATATTTGCAACCCAGAGAGGATACGGAGAACTTAAAGGGGGATGGGAATTCCCTGGAGGAAAAATAGAAGCTGGTGAAACTCCACAGGACGCTCTGGTCAGGGAGATAAACGAGGAACTGGATGCAAGGATAAATGTTGGAGAGTTGCTTGATACTATCGAATATGATTATCCAGCTTTTCATTTGTCGATGGATTGTTTCTTGTGTGAGCTGGCAGCAGATCATTTAGAATTAAAAGAACACGAAGATGCGAAGTGGCTCACTATAGAGGAACTTGATTCGGTCGATTGGCTGCCGGCGGATGTGACACTGGTGGATAAGATAAAGGGTAAGCAAATGTAAAAACAGATTCAAAAGTGAGGTTATAAGAAAGATCGGAAGATATTTCAAGAAAGAAGATTAGGGGTTACACCACAAGGAGCACACCGAATGGAAAACAAACGAAAAACTGCAGTCCTGGAAATCCTAAACTACTGGAAAATCACAGAATTTCTAGGGCAGACCGACATTCCACAGGAAAGTTCAGAGGACAAAAAGCTAATTAAAAATATTAAGAATGGAAAAGAGGTTAAGGCAGAGAAGATCGAGGTCTTCTTTGATTTGCCAGTTTTGTCATCTCCTGATATTGATCTGGAAATGATCTTGGGAAATGACAGGGACGAATATGCGAAGTTTCCTTCGGTTGGTGAAGAGATCCATTTCTGTCTGGGGAAGGTAGAGCGGAATACAGTAGTTGATTATCTTGAGAAGTTTATAGAGGATAAATCCGATAATCCTGAGATAGCTTATCCGAAAAAGAGCGCGATCGCATGGTGCTCATTCAAGACAGATACGAAAGGTGTGTATCTTAAGAACAGTTTCCAGCTGTCATCGATACTGTGGGCAGTTGCCAAGTGGGATGAGTCAAGAGCACATAATAGTCATGACTTTTCTCTCGATACTAGCGAGTATGAAGAACTTGTTGGAGAGATCGATGAGGAACTGCAGGACCAGAATGTTGATGAGTTCATTTCAACCATATATGAAAAGATTTTTAACGAGTATGTGCAACACAGATTCTCAGAGGATTCGCAGGAATCGATGGGAATTGCCGAATACAACAGGTATGCGAGCGAACAGGCCAGAGATGCGGACGAGGACGCATTTGACTATGCGGATCTGGGTAAAAGCTTCTTTTTGAATGACATTATTCAGTTGTCAGAGCTGGTTCAGAACGGGAGCTTTGGCGATGGGAATGAATATGAGAAGAAAGTGATCGAGTACATTCTGGCAGGGTACGAAAAGTCGAAAGGCCCAGACGATTTACCGAGAACGATCATCTCGCCGGATGCGGGAAAGAGTGAGATGAAGTTGTTCTTTGACAGAATTCTTAACGTTACAAATTCGCCAAGGGGAAAATGGCCGGCCAAATATATGCCGGCGTTGATGCAGCAGGTTGCAGTCAATATTGCGATCAGACAGGACGGGGATGCTCCAGTTTTTTCTATAAACGGACCTCCCGGAACGGGAAAGACTACATTGCTCAAGGAGATCGTGGCAAGCAATATTGTTGAGCGTGCCAGACTCCTTGCTGAGAATGCAGAAGATCCGGATTCTATATTCGAAATGCATTCATTTTCGCATGGACCGCTAGAGGCAAATGCGAATGCCTATTACCAGTATGCGCCTCATTATTATTCGATAAATGTTGATGAGATCAACAATTATAGTATGCTGGTCGCGTCATGTAATAATGCGGCGGTGGAAAATATCACGATAGATCTTCCGAAGGCGAGGGATATACTTGACAGTCTGGAGTCGTCTAGAGATGATGAAGAGGAGATCCGCTGCGGTCTGGATGAGGTTCATGATTTGTTTGATATCAACAAGTCAGGTGATGTGGAGACTATAACCAGATATGGTAAGAGCCATGAAGAGAAGGACATTTATTTTACGCGTTATGCGGATAAACTTTTAGGCGGAGCTGACTGCTGGGGATTGATATCCGCTCCATTTGGCAGAAAAGCAAATATTCGTAAGTATTGCAATTCGGTCCTGAAGCCATTTGTGGAGGACTATAGATCAATTGGTGTCAGAGAGCAACATAAGGCAAAATATCTGGAGGTAAGAAAAAAGTTTTTATCTCAATATAAACTGGTGGAAAGCCTGCGAAATGAGTTGGAACAGATCTGTGCTCTGGCAGGTTCGGTTCCTATGGAGCTGCAGGAAGATGCACCAGAGGATTTGTCATGTGAAATAAGTGATGTGGAAAGAAAGCGGCAGATGCTTGAGCGTCAGTTATTTGCTGAACAAAAAGAGCTGATCGAGCTTGAGGAAAGCAGACCGAAGGGATTGTTCGCAAGGCGTAAGGATACATCCGCAAGAGATATATTCATTCAGGAGAAGAAAGCGACAATATCAAAACTTAATGGAGAGATAACTTCTTTGAACAACAGGATATCTGGTCTGCAGAATCTTCAGGAATATCAGCGGTGTATTTCAAAATATTCGCATGGGCAGATGAAGATGCCCCCGGTGGACGCTGTATTTATGGAACGTTATGTATCCGAGGATGATCGGCTGTCAACAAAAGCACAGATAACCAATCCATGGTTTACCGCCCAGTACAATAGAGAGCGTGAAAAGCTATTCCTGTATGCATGTAAGCTGCACAAAGAATTTGTCATTTCTTCAAAATGCATGCGGCATAATATCATCAACCTGATGATTGCGTGGAATGTGTTTGATGATTGTGGTGAGAGGATGAAGCTTGCAGACAGAGAAGAAGCCATGCCATATATGCTCCAGAGCATTTTTCTGCTCACCCCTGTAATATCCACAACATTTGCTTCTGCGCAGACATTTCTGGGCGATGTGAAGAAAAGCGGAGTGCTTGGAACTCTTATCGTCGATGAGGCGGGACAGGCACAGCCACAGATGGCAGTTGGTGCGATGTTCAGATGCAGAAAGGCGATCATAGTCGGAGATCCAAAGCAGATCGAGCCTGTGGTTACCGCAGAGACTGACATGATAAAGCAGTTGCTTACAGCAGAGATATTGGCAGGTTACAAGGATAAGAAAATCTCTGTGCAGGCTTTTGCTGACTATATAAATCCGTATGGAACTTATCTTGGAAAGGATGAGGAGAAAGAGTGGGTAGGCTGCCCACTGGTAGTCCATAGGCGCTGCATTGACCCGATGTACACAATCTCAAATGTTCTTTCGTATGATGGAACTATGAAGCAGCAGACGGCAGCTCCTAAGGAGGACAGGGCAAGAACATTTATCCTGGACAAGAGCTGCTGGATAGATGTAGCAGGTGCTGAGAATTCGGGCAAGAAGGATCACTTTGTCAAGGCGCAGGGCGAGCTTGTTCTGAAACTACTGGAGAGAAAATTTGAACGGGATTCCGGTGA
Organism: Coprococcus aceti; assembly: GCF_025567285.1. NCBI lineage: Bacteria > Bacillati > Bacillota > Clostridia > Lachnospirales > Lachnospiraceae > Coprococcus > Coprococcus aceti. Next base: position 72,182 of record NZ_JAOQJT010000010.1, on the reverse strand, counting down.
TATCCCTAGGTTGTTTATCATCACACCATTTACATCGGTGAAAGAGGGGATGCTGGAGATGATAAAGAAATCAGAGTTATACGGAAAAGAGCCAAGAGTCAGAAAATGGCTTAATGCAAATAACATTGGAACTGTGCACACTTTCCAGGGCCAGGGAACGGATGAGGTTATATTCCTACTCGGATGCGACAGCAAATCTATGGGAGCAGTCAACTGGGTGAACAATAATATCGTCAATGTTGCAGCGACAAGGGCGAAGTTTAGATTTTACATGATAGGCGATAAGTCGGTATGGACTTGCAGGTCGGTGAGGGTTGCGAGAGAATGCACAGCAGAGATACTAACAGATAAAGAGGTTGCTGAGCTGCTTGGCGATAAGACCGAAGATGCTAAATCTGTATCTGCAAAGACGGCTATGATATGCCCGGAATGCGGGAAAAAGTTGGTTGAAAGATCGGGGAAATTTGGCAAATTTATAGGTTGCTCTGGCTTTCCGAAATGCCGGTTTACGCAGTCGGTATAGGAACAGAGCAACACCCCGTTGCTTTCCCCAATCCCCGCAATCTGTTATGATATCCATAACGGAGGTGAGTACAATGGAGACAAAGGACGTTATATTAGAACTTCGAACCAAACGGGGATTATCCCAGGATGACCTGGCAGAGAAGGTCATGGTCACAAGGCAGGCGGTGTCACGTTGGGAAAACGGCGATACAGTGCCGAATACAGATACGTTGAAACTGCTTTCAAAAGAGTTTGATGTATCGATAAACACTCTGCTTGGCGAACCGAGGAAATTGATATGTCAGTGCTGTGGAATGCCGCTTGAGGACGATGCCATTATGGGGCGGGACAGTGATGGTGCGCTGAACGAGGATTACTGCAAATGGTGTTATGCCGACGGTACTTATACCTACAGCAACATGGATGATCTGATCGATGTATGTGTGAAGAATATGGTGGGGGAGAATTTCACTGAGGAGCAGGCGAGAGCATATTTGAAGGAAATTCTGCCGAAGCTTGATTATTGGAAGCGTTATGAGCAGCTAAGTGATGGCGGCCAGTTTGAGGCATTTAAAGAGCAGCTTATAGACGAGATCAATGCGCTTCATATAGAAGGAATGCCCCGTCTTGAAAGACTCAATGCGCTTGTTGGCAAATATGTGAATCTCGAGTATCGTCTGCCAAATGGCATGAATGTCAGATTCCTTGATGACGAGAAGACATATCTGGGAAATCAGTTGGAATGTGAGTTTGGTGGAGACAGATGTTTTGGGGTCCTGGCGGATATGGATTTTATATTGATATCGACATATGAGGCGGAAGGGACAAATCCGGAACTGGTTCTTTATAAAAAGAGGTAGTATAATGAGTTAGGTTATTTCGTCAATAATCTTTCACAATTTATATTACAGGGGGAAATACATATGATACAATGTGCCGGATGTGGCAGCAATCTGGTATATGATATAGCAAGAAAGAAAATGTACTGCAAAGCATGTGGAAATGAATACGAGCCGGAGAGTGTCGACAAGGATGAGGACAGCGAGGAACGCAAGCTTATGGAACTTACTGTATTCATTTGTCCGCAGTGTGGTGGGGAGATATACAGTACAGATGAATCAGCGACGGGATTCTGCAGTTACTGCGGGGCAGCGACTATGCTTTCCAGCCGGCTGAAAAGCGAGAGAAGACCGGATTATGTGATACCGTTTGCGGTGACGAAGGACATGTGCAAGGCATCATATGCCACAGTCATGAAGAGGGCGATATACGCTCCGAACAGGCTGAAACACAGACGAAATGTGCAGGAGTTCCGTGGAATATACATGCCGTATTGGCTGTGTGATGTTGACCAGAAAGGTAAAACAGCTGTCAGGGCGACGGACAGCTATAGCTCAGGGGTTGATACAGTCAGTCATACATATAATGTAAGATGCTTTGCGGATAATCATTATGAGAATATAACCATGGATGCATCATCGCTGTTTCCGGATGATCTCAGCAGTAAGGTGGCACCATTTGACTCGGCGGATATGAAACCATTTTCCATGGGATATCTGAGCGGGTTCTACGCGGATCTGCCGGATGTGGATTATGGTGTGTACAGGGATAAGATAGCGCAGGTGACAGGTGATATGGCGTATGATGTGATGATGAGTAAGATAAAGCATCATCTATGTACATACGATGCTATCGGTGAACCGGAGGAGCCATTGTCAGAAACGATGGATATAAAGATCACTGGAGCAAAGACCGGGTTGTTTCCTGTGTGGCTTTTGTCATACAAGAACGGTAAGCGTATTGCATATGCAGCGGTAAATGGCAGCACAGGAAAAGTGGCTGCGGATATACCGCTTGATATCGGCAAGTTCCTGCTGGGATGCCTGATAGGAGTGGCTCCATTATACTTTTTGCTGAACTTATTTCTTACGGTGAGACCTGGCGTTCTGCTCGCATTTGTATCTGCGATAGGTGCGCTTGTGACCATGATATATTGCGATGAGATGGAGAAGATAGCGGATGTAGAGACACATGAAAATGATGTGGGATTCTTCGCAAGGCATACACTCAATGTAAAGAAAAGTGGAGGCAGGAAGAAAAAACTACAAATAAAAAAGCTACAAATAAAAAAGCTACAAACAAAAAAGCCACAAAAAAATACAAAAAGAAAATTAAAAAATAAGATAACTTCATTTATAAAGTTTTCTTGTTTTCTTGAAGTCATACAGCTGATAGCATGCATGATATTATTTTTTTGCCTGAAGTTTGGAATAAATCCTTTACTTTTTAACTGGGATATTATGGGAAAGGCCAGTTATGTTGTGGCGGTCATCTCGTGTCTGGTTGCCATTTATGGAGCAGTAAAAGGCATAGCAAACGTGAGAAGAGTAAAAAGAAAAAGTGGCGTCATGGGATTATTTATTGCCTTTGCCACCATTCTGTCTGTAGTGGTTGTGTTGATAAACCCGGTTATGGATAAGTATTATTATGGATGCGTGCTCCTGGTGTGTGCTGCAACCATTCTGACGCTTATAGACCTGGTTATCAGCCACAACCGGATGTCCACAAGACCACTTCCGCAGTTTGAGTACAAGGGAGGTGATCATCGTGCGTAGAGCGATAATTGGCAGAGTGGTGATCACTGTAATGATCATGCTGCTGTTTCTGGTTGTGGGATGCAACGGTGCAGTGACTGTCCACGCATCTGAAAATGATCAGGATGATTCGTACAGTTACCACTATAAAGTGATAATCAAGGATTATGCCAATGTGTTGACTAAAAGTCAGGAAGCACAATTGACGGAGACTATGCAGGAGACGGCTCGTTATTGTAATGTATTATGCGAGATATCGGAATTTGCATTCCATTCTTCAGCGTACCATGCTGAGTCATCCTACAAAAGGGAATTGGGCACCCTGGATGGTGTTATGTTCCTCATTGATTTGTATAATAGACAGATATACATCTATTCTTATGGCGAACCGTATAAGATCATCACCAAGACAAATGCGTATACGATAACAGACAATGTCTATGAATATGCAAGTGAAGAGAAATATTTTGAGTGCGCAAATGAGGCATTCAAGCAGATAAATATGCTGCTGGTAGGAGAGCAGATAAGCCGTCCAATGAAGCATATCAGCAACATACTCCTTGCAATAATATTTTCTATATTGCTTAATTATCTTCTGCTGAAGAAAACATCAAAAGTACATGATATGGGTTCAAAAAATCTGCTTATCGGTACAAAGGTTTCATATAATATGAATCAGAAATATGATATGCTCACTGAAACGAGAAGTACAAGATCTGGATCCGGAGGCCATGGTGGAATCGGCGGCGGTGGCTTCGGAGGCATCGGCGGCGGCGGTGGAGGCCACAGCTTCTAGTCAAAGAGAAGAAAATCTGACAAAATATAAACGATGAAAAATGCTGTGAAGAATTTTCGAAATTCACAGCATTTTATTTTCATAAGGAGGGACTCACGTAAGTGGGAGGATTCCTTGTGAAGTACGCAGACGCCGCGCGAAGCGCCTTACATGCGTCTGCTCCTTTTGTAACGTTTTTCAATTATACTGGTCTTATATGTGAAGGGAGGTAAAAAACTTGGCGTCAGGAAAAGAAAAAAATGGAATAGAAGAAATATACGAAAAGTACTACAAAGACGTATATCGTTTTGTGCTGGCACTGTCTAAGAATCCCCACATAGCCGAAGACATAACACAGGAGACATTTGTTAAAGCGATAAAAGCTGTGGATCGGTTCAAAGGAGACTGTGATATAAAGGTCTGGCTCTGTCAGATAGCCAAGAATACATACTTTACATATGCGGGCAAACAGAACCGGGAGCAGGTGGACGTTGACGCGGTAAATAACCGGTCAGAGTCACAGGCTGCACTTATGGGGGCTGCGGAGTATGATTTCATATCTGAGTCGGTTGATAAGGAGCAGGCTATAAAGATCCATAGAATACTGCATGATCTGCCGGAGCCATATAAAGAAGTGTTCACGCTCAGGGTATTTGGTGAACTGAGATTCGGGCAGATCGCTGATATATTTGGCAAGACGGAGAGCTGGGCGAGAGTGACATATCACCGTGCCAGAATGATGATAATGGATAAAATGTAACAGAAACAGGAGGTATAATAGTGAATAAAGATTGTGAAATTATAAAAGATCTCATACCACTTTACGTGGATGGCGTGTGCAGCGAGGAGAGCAAGGCAAAGGTTGAGGAGCATATAGAGCATTGTCCTGATTGCCTGATGACGGTTGAGCGCATGAAGTCGCATCTTGTGCTTCCGATGGAGGATAGTTCAGGTGTAAAGAAATTTAAGAAATTTGTAAATAAAAAGATAAGAGGAAGAGCGTTGGCGGTTATATTGATATTTGTGCTGCTCTGGATAGTGCTCAACTGGGCGATAACCTGCAGGTGGACTGAGGTTTGGCCAAAGATGACATCGGAGGGGATACAACAGGCTGCCCAGGTTGTCGAGATAGACGGAATGTTGTACCTTCACCAGAATGGACTTGAGGGAATGGGACAGATAGTAGATATAAGCACTTCAGATGAAATGGACAGCGGCGTATTCAAATTTTATCTCGGGGAGCAGGGGCTGACATCACTTGATATATTTGGAAATGCAAGGTCGTGGATGTCAAGTGAGGCGTATCAGAGCTTTGGAGGATATAGAGAGGGCGCGGCTGTCCCTCAGACAGAACATGAGGATACAGGCAGTTCAGATATATACTATGGCGATGAGGAGCCAAGAGTTATAAATAAGATTGTGTATTGTCACAAGGATGGAACCGTGGTTGCGACTCTCTGGGAGGAGAGCCAGAATCTGCCGATCCTGAACAGTGAAAAATAGAATGTGTATGCCACATAAAACTCACATTACAAATAATTAAAGTAAAAACCACCCTTTTTTGCCATTTAATTGAATGATCCATGATATACTAGCATTGTGCATGACGTTCACGCTGTATTTAAAGGGGTATTGCCCCAGTTATGAAAAGGATAGTAAGCTAAATGGGAAATAAGAAAAAGATGGTGTTCAACGTATTGTTCCTGGTTCTCATATTTGCCGGAACGATATACGGAGTGTTTCACGGCGAGGATATAGGACAGATATCTGATATACTTCAGACGGTGAATCCTTGGTGGCTCATACCGGGAGTGGTATGTGTTGTGGTATTTATATGGGGAGAATCAATTATCATTCATTATATGATGCGAAATCTTGGAGTGAATGTAGGCAGGGGAACCTGTTTCCTGTTCTCGTCGGTTGGATTCTTTTTCAGCTGTATCACGCCATCTGCATCAGGTGGACAGCCGGCTCAGATATATTATATGAAGAAAAAGAAGATCCCTATTCCGGTGTCAACTCAGGTACTGCTCATAGTGACGATCATGTACAAGCTGGTGCTGGTACTTCTGGGACTTGGAATAGCTATATTTGGACAGAGTTTTATACATACATATATAGATGATGTGCAGTGGGTATTTTATCTTGGACTTGTGCTGAACGTTGTGTGTGTGGCAGGAATGGTGCTGTTCGCATTTCACCCGTCGCTTGCAAAGGCATTTGTGGTGAATGGCAGTAGACTTCTTGAGCGGATGAAGTTTTTAAGACACAAGAAGTCCCGTGAGGAAAAGCTCGCGGCATCAATGGAAAAGTACAACCAGACTGCGGATTACATGGTAGGACATTTCGGGATGCTGGTGGTAGTGTTCATTATAACAGTTGTGCAAAGATTCTCACTATTTGCAGCTACATGGTTTGTGTACAAGGCGTTTGGACTTTCAGGATCATCATCATGGCTTATCATTCTCATGCAGGGAGCCATAGCAGTTGCGGTGGATATGCTTCCCCTTCCGGGTGGTATGGGAATCAGTGAAAAACTCTTTATGGAGATGTTCTTGCCGATATTTGGCAGCACATTGCTTCTGCCGGGCATGATACTCAGCAGAGGGCTGGGATACTATACTGAGCTGATAATCAGTGCAATATTTACAGTGGTGGCAAGCTTTGTGATAGGAAGGAGATCTGAATGAAACCAAGATCAGAGATGAGCATGGAGCTCTATGAGATGATGCTTGACCGGGGATATCCCGAGGAGTTCTGTGATCTCATATCAAAGAATCTGAATACGGATTTTACGGCGGGCAGGATGATGGGCTATCTGTCGCATTATCAGGAGCTGCCTCTTGAGGAGATTGTGGATGAGATGTTGTCCATTCTCGCAGACCGGAACCGTATCATGCAGAAGAAGCAGCTTGAGAGCAACAATGCCGAGTGGAACCGATTTCTGGAGGAAGGCTTCGGATTGGATGAAGATGATGAATAATCTTTATAATAGTTGAGTTTCTTAACTGGTAAAATCTGTCGTTATATGGTACAAATATTTATAGAAAAGTATATGGAAAAAGGATTGATATAATGACGGAAAATGAAGCTAATCAGAGCGCTGAGGAACAGGAGAAAAAGGTACAGAGTGAGATAGAAGAGACCCTGGCCGGGGCCGGTATTGGTATGTGGACCATGGTGCTCATGAACGACGGCAGATCCATGCTGTATGCGAACAAGAAGATGAACGCTCTTCTTGGAACGACTGATGATTTGTCGCCTGAAGATAGATATGTAAAGTGGATAGCAGGCATTACTGAGGAGTCACAGCAGGCCACCGCTGAATACATGGAGACCATAAGACGCGACGGCAAGGCTGAGGTTATATATACCTGGATGCATCCAACCAGAGGACTGTTGCACATAAGATGTGGCGGTGTTCGGGACAGGAGTTTTACCGATGGCATAAAAGTCAGAGGCTACCATCAGGATATAACCGCTGTGCGCAATGCGGAACAGGCTCACAAGGAGAAACTCCGGGAGCAGGATTCGGTTATCAAGGCTGTTAGCAGCATATATTTTATTGTGTGTATATTCGATCTTCAGACCGGTAAGGTGCGGGTTATCAAGGAAGGTGATACCTTCAGAAAGCCGGCACAGAATGCGGATTACGAAGCAGGAAAGACAATAGAAAATGTGATAAATGACTGTGTGGTTGAAGAGGATCGTGAGCAGATGCGCAGATTCTACAATCTGGACAGGCTGGCGGAGAAACTCAGGACGGAGAAGAGCGTCAGTAAGGATTTCCGGGACACTTTATATGGCTGGTGCCGTATAACGGCGATTCCAGTCAGGACGGATGAGGAGAGTGAACTCACCCGTATACTCATAGGTGTTCAGGAGATCGACGAGGAGAAGAAGGAGGAGATCCGTGCCCAGAAGCTGCTTGCCGAAGCTTACGAAGAGGCCAAGCGTGCAAATACAGCGAAGACGGAATTTCTTTCACGCATGTCACACGACATAAGAACACCTATCAACGGAATCCTTGGAATGTCACGAATTGCCGAACAGTGCATAGATGACAGGGACAGAGTGATGGATGCGCTGTCCAAGATAGATGATGCTGGAAAACAGCTTGAACTGCTCATCAACGATGTGCTTGATATGAGCAGACTTGAGAGCGGAAGAACGGAGCTCACCAGTGAACCGTTTGACATAATAAAGGTTTTGAGAAGTGGATATGATCCGATCCTGGTCATGGCACAGGAGAACGATGTGAAGCTTACGGGTGCTCATTTCAATATAAAGCACAACATGGTTATAGGCAGTCCGCTTCATCTTCAGCGGATCTCTCTCAATATATTGACAAATGCCATCAAGTACAACAAGCCGGGCGGAACGGTAGAGGCGTGGATGGACGAGATACCTGTAGACGGCAGGCATTCCAATTATGTGTTCAGGATAGCTGACACAGGAGTTGGAATGAGCCAGGAGTTCATCAGCCACCTGTTTGAGCCATTTTCAAGGGAGCACACTGATGCGGGAACAAAGTATCAGGGAACAGGTCTTGGCATGGCTATTACCAAGGAGCTTCTCGACCTCATGGGTGGAAGCATAGAGGTTGATAGTAAGCCGGGTGTGGGTTCTACATTTACCATGAAGATACCATTTGAGATCTGTACAGATGTCGTTGAGCCGGAGAAGCCAGAGGATCACGAGGCAGTCAGACTTGATGGAATGAAGATACTGCTGGTTGAGGACAATTCGCTCAACATGGAGATAGCAACATTTATGGTGGAGATGGCTGGTGCTGTTGCCACAACTGCGGCAAATGGCCGTGAGGCTGTTGAGATATACAGATCACATCCGGCTGGAAGCTTCGATGTGATACTCATGGATGTGATGATGCCGGAGATGGATGGCCTTGAGGCCACCAGGCAGATAAGAAGCTCAGACCTTGAGGATGCCGGAACCATTCCGATCATTGCCATGACTGCAAATGTATTCGCAGAGGATGTGAAGAAGTGCAAGGCGGCGGGCATGAATGAGCATATAGCAAAGCCACTTGATGAGGATAAGGCATTACATATAATTGCGGGATACAGACATTAAAAACAATAAGATACACGATTAAAGAGATAATGATACAGTAAGTAAAAAGCAGTCTGCGGACATCGCCAGTGTTATACATGGTGATGATCCGTCAGACTACTTTTTATTAATTATATTGAAATGTCTGTCTAGCCGATGCCTCCGAGAAGGATACCAAGTATCAATACAAGGAGACATACAGGACAGTAGATGTATTTGCATATAGGCACGAACTTTTCTGTGAACTTCTTTTCCCTTCCGGTGTTGACCTGTGTCTCAACATATTTCTTGCCACATACCCAGAAGAACATGATTCCGGCAAGTCCTGCGCCAAGTGGGCAGATGTAGATGGACAGTACATCCATCCAATCAGATACGATACCCTGTATACAGATGGATACCACAACTGCTATGACACCGATGATGGCACATGCAGGTTTTCTGCCAACTCCAAGCTTCTCCTGCACCGTTGCGATTGGTGCTTCGTACAGGTTGATTAGTGATGACAGTCCCGCCATGAACACAGCCACAAAGAAGAGTATGGCAATAATATAACCGCCAGGCATGGACTTGAACAGGCATGGCAGATAGATGAACAGCAATCCCGGGCCGCCCTGGTTGAGCTGTGCTCCGGCAGTTGCCATGGCAGGTATGATTACCAGTGCGGCAAGCATGGCAGCAATCGTATCGAAAAGTGCAACACGTCCGGCAGCCCCCGGTATATCCTCATCGTCTGGCAGATATGAGCCGTATATCAGAGTTCCGTTTCCCGCAACTGAGAGTGAGAAGAATGCCTGTCCCAGCGCAAATATCCATGTCTTTGGATCTGCAAGTACCTTTGGCTCTATGCGGAAGATGTATTTGTATCCCTCTATGGCTCCCGGCTGGCATGCCGCATATATGGCCAGGATGATGAACAATACGAAGAACGCCGGCATCAGGACCTTGTTGGCCTTCTCAATACCGTTGCCCACGCCGAACATAAGGATGGTGATTCCGATGGCAAGTGCAATGATCTGCCATGCATTGTTGCCAAATGAAGATGCCATTCCGCCGAAGCTTGAAGCAAAGCCGTCTATATCCTCCGGTGACAGTGTGCTTCCGGTGAAAGCTCCGATCATGTATTTCAGTATCCAGCCCATGACGACCGTGTATCCGATGGCCATTGCCAGTGCGCCGAGCACAGGTATGCCGCCCAGCAGTTCACCGAGCTTTCGCTTGCCCTTTTTCTCCATGGCGATTCCAAATGCATCGATTGGACCGGATCTTGTAGCTCGTCCGAAGCTCATCTCTCCGATAACTCCGGTGAATCCGATGAGTACCACAAATATAAAATATGGTATGAGATAGGATCCGCCGCCGTATATGGAGACTCTTGTAGGGAACATCCAGATGTTGCCCATGCCCACGGCAGAGCCGATGCAGGCCAGGATGAAGCCCCATTTGTTGTTAAAAGATTCTCTCTTTTTCATGTATAATTCCTCCCAAATGTGTTCGTTACCGCATTGGCGGACCTCCCTCATAGTCCGTAAATTACGTTAACTTAATTAATATACATGAATATCATTTGGAAGTAAATTAAATAATGTGGACATGACTTAAAACATAGCTGCAAAAGCAAGAATTTAATTGAAAAATAACCGGCAGGTGGCGTACAATGTACCAGAAAAATGGAAAAAGTTATTTGAATATTATCTGAGAGGTGAGAAGATTGACAGAGGACAGATATGAACATATAGTACATCCATTTCCCCCACTATACGACGAGAAATCAAGGATACTCATACTGGGAAGCCTGCCATCGGTGAAGTCCAGGGAGCAGATGTTCTTCTACGGACATCCGCAGAACAGATTCTGGAAGGTCATCAGCAGAGTGCTTGGCGAGAAACTTCCGGTGACCATAGATGAGAAGAAAGCCATGCTGCATGCACACCACATAGCCCTGTGGGATGCGATCTACAGTTGTGACATCATAGGTTCAAGCGACAGCAGTATAAAGAATGTTACGCCCACGGATCTGTCGAAGATAGTGGAAGCTTCCAAGGTCACAAAAGTGATATGCAACGGCAAGACCTCAGGAAAGTATTATGCAAAATATCAGCAGAAGATACTTGGCATAGAACCTGTTGTACTTCCGTCCACAAGCCCGGCAAATGCTGCGTTTTCAGTGGATAAGCTGGTTGACATCTGGGGTGCTGAGATACCGGATATATGCAAATTATAGACAGAAGATAAACTCATACATAACATTTTCTAAAGCTTTCTGTAGAATGATGTACAACGAGTGAGAATATGTTATCATAGAGACCGCAGCCGGATGGAGTCAGATATCCGCTGTGAATATAGAATATTCATAATTAAGTTAAAAGGAGAGAGAAGAGATGGCATTAAATTTTATCGAGATACTTAAGGTAGTATTCCTTGGTATCGTGGAGGGTGTCACAGAGTGGCTCCCGATCAGTAGCACAGGACATATGCTTCTTGTGGATGAATTTATCTCACTGAATGCGAGCACTGATTTCAAGGAAATGTTTTTCGTGGTGATACAGCTTGGAGCGATACTTGCTGTCGTGACCATATTCTGGAATAAGATGTGGCCTTTCCAGCTCAAAGACAAGACACAGCCTGTCATGAAGAAAGATACCTGGAGTATGTGGTTCAAGACAGTTGTTGCATGTATACCTGGAGCGATAGTTACGATACTGTTTGATAATTACATAGAGGCGCATTTGCACACAGCGGTTGTCATAGCGATTGCCCTTATTTTCTATGGAATAGCATTTATTGTGATTGAGAACTGGAACAAGACCAGAACACCGAAGGTTGAGACGCTGAACGACATAACATACAAGACAGCATTTCTTATAGGTATGTTTCAGGTGCTCTCCATCATACCGGGTACATCCCGTTCAGGTGCCACCATCATAGGCGCTCTGCTCATCGGTGTATCAAGAGTGGCAGCAGCGGAGTTCACATTCTTCCTTGCGGTTCCGGTTATGTTCGGACTCAGTGCTCTGAAGATGATCAAATTCGGACTGTCATTTACAAGTGCTGAGTTCGCTATACTTATTATAGGTTGTGTCGTTGCATACCTTGTATCCATTGTTGTCATCAAGTTCCTGATGAGCTACATCAAGAAGCATGACTTCAAGATATTTGGCTGGTACAGGATCGTGCTCGGAGTTATAGTTCTTGCATATTTTGCCTTATTTGCATAGCTTATAAATAAATAAAATCAAAAATTGCATAATATATATAGTATGTGCTATAATGCCCATGAATTGTGCATTATAGCACATATTAACATTGTGATAAAATTTTATGGGAGAAGAAAGATGGCAAAGGTTTCAATCATCATTCCAACATATAACGTAGAGATGTATCTGGTGGAGTGTATGGATAGTGTTGTAAATCAGACATTGAAGGATATCGAGATCATATGTATCAATGACGGATCTACAGATAGTTCACTTGAAATATTAAAGGGATATGCGGAGAAAGACGACCGTATCATTATTGTTGACAAGGAAAATGGCGGTTATGGAATAGGCATGAATATCGGTCTTGATAAGGCTACAGGTGAGTATATTGGTATAGTTGAGCCTGATGATTTTGTGCCACTTAATATGTATGAGGAACTGTACAACAAGGCGGTTGAGAACGACCTTGACCTTGTAAAGGCAGATTTCTATAGATTTAAGCGCAACGATGACAATGGCAACATGACTTTGGTGTACAACCACTTGTCACCGAATGCAGAGGATTATAATGTTGTGTTCAATCCAAGCGAGACACCAAGTGCGATCCGTTTCATTATGAACACATGGAGTGGAATTTACAAGAGAAGCTTCATAGAGGAGTATCATATCAGACACAACGAGACTCCGGGAGCATCATTCCAGGACAATGGTTTCTGGTTCCAGACATTTATATATGCCAAGAGAGCTATGATAGTGAACAAGCCATATTATATGAACCGCAGAGATAACCCGAATTCATCTGTTCACAGCAGAGAGAAGGTATACTGTGTCAATGTTGAGTATGATCACATCAGAGATATACTTGTAAAGGATCCTGAGATCTGGGAGCGTTTCAGAGGCGTATACTGGCTCAAGAAATACCACAATTACAACGAGACGATCAGGAGAATCGGACCTGAATTCAAGAAGGATTATATAAGAAGATACAGCTCCGAGTTCAAGAGAGCAATGGAGATGCAGGAGATTGATCAGACTATATTTACAAAGCTTGAGTGGGCGAACATCCAGTTTATCATCAAGTCCCCTGACGATTACTATTATACAAGGATCGCATGTACAGATCGTGAGCGCAAGCTTGAGAGAGAAGTCAAGAGACTCCGTGGTCTGGTTCATCAGACCCGTGCAGATCTGGACAGAGTGAAGAAGACACCTACATTCAGGATCGGTGCGGTCATTATGTTCATACCTAGAAAGATCAAGAGTTTATTTAGTCGAAACAAATAGAGGTAAAGCTATGGGTACAAAGGTATCAGTTATTCTTCCTGTTTACAATGTGTCTGATTATCTGCGCCAGTGCATGGACAGTATAGTGGGTCAGACACTTAAGGATATAGAGATCATTTGCGTGGATGATGGCTCCACAGATGATTCTCTGGCGATATTGAAGGAATATGAGGCGAAGGATCAGCGTGTAAAGGTTATACAGCAGGCAAATGCCGGAGCCGGGGCAGCGAGAAACAAAGGTCTTGAGATCGCGACCGGAGAGTATCTTTCATTTCTGGATTCCGATGATTTCTTTGAGCCGGACATGCTGGAAAAGGCATGGAGCAAGGCTCACGAGACCAGAGCTCAGGTAGTTGTGTTCAGATCAGATCAGTACAGAGAGGATCTTCAGGAATTTGTTCAGGTCAGATGGACACTTCACGAGAAGGAGCTTCCACCGTACAGACCAATGTATTTTCGTAATTTCACGGGCAATATATTCAAGGTGTTTGTGGGATGGGCTTGGGATAAGCTCTTCAGCAGGGAATATGTTGAGGAGAACCATTTCCGATTCCAGCAGCTCAGAACTTCGAATGATATGCTGTTCGTATTTTCAGCGATAGCATTTGCAACAAATATAGAGATAGTGGACGAGGTGCTTGCACACCAGAGAAGAAACAATCCAAAGTCATTGTCCAACACCAGAGAGAAGTCATGGCAGTGCTTCCACGAGGCTCTTGTGGCACTCAAGGCGGCGCTTGAAGCCCACGGCAATTTCTGGGAGTATGAGCAGGATTACATCAACTATGCACTGCATTTCAGTCTGTGGCATCTGGAGACCATCACAGGACCAAAGAAGAAGGTTCTGTTCAACAAGCTTAAGGAAGAGTGGTTCGAGGAGTTTGGTATCAAGAGTCTTTCAGAGGAGTGCTTCTACAACAAGACCGAGTATGGCAAGTACAAGGTTATCATGGATAAGACCTTTGAGGAGTATGAGAAGGCAACAGCATAGAAAAGAAAAAACAGTTTCACCAGTCGATCGGTGAAACTGTTTTTTTGTGGACAAATGTGTGTATCAGAACAGGTTCATAGCACCTATGATGCCCTGATTTCCCTCGAGCCCTGCGGGAACAATGTATGTGTCGGTGTCCTTGACCTGTGGCATGTCAATGTAACCCGACAGCAGTTCAGTGTAGTAATTGCGGATCATAGGGAACAGGAATTTGTTGTCCATGACTCCGCCGCCAAGGACGATCCTCTCAACTGAGTAGCACATGGTGTAGTTGACCAGTGCCTCAGCTATATAAAATGCTTCAAGATCCCATACCGGTGAGTCGGCTGGGATGTCTTTGCCTTTCATTCCGGTTCTGCGCTCAAGCATAGGGCCGGATGCAAGACCCTCTACACAGCTCTGGTGGAATCGGCAGGTACATGGTATATCATCGCCGGTTCGTCTAGGGATGAGGATGTGGCCTGTCTCCGGGTGTTCCATGCCGTGAATGAGTCTGCCATCGGATATTATACCGCCGCCGATGCCGGTTCCAACAGTGAGGTACATTCCCGAGTTGAGTCCTTTCAGTGCTCCATACAGGTATTCACCCCAGGCTGCTGCGTTTACGTCTGTGTCCACCACAACCAGGCAGCCAAGCGCATCCGTAAATGCTTTGTAAAGGCTGAATCCCTCCCAATCTTTCTTGGGACTCCTCATGATGGAGCCGTAGGTAGGGGAATTAGGATTGATGTCGGCCGGGCCAAATGTACCGATTCCGAGAGCGGATATGTCATATTTCTTAAAGTAATCTATCATGGCAGGCAGGGACTGGTCAGGTGTGCCCGTCGGTATGGATATTCTGTCTATTATATTCTTGTCTGCATCGCCTATGGCACAAACCATCTTGGTGCCACCGGCTTCAAGTGCGCCGTAGTACATATTTCCTCCTTGGTGCCATGTTTATATGGCAGAAATTTTTCAAAATTATATACATTATATATGCCGTGTCACTTATCTTCAAGCCCGGATTTGCGTCGGTACTTGTGGAATATAAAAGAGAATTGGTGTACGCTTTTTTGGACACTTGACAAGATAAGATAGAGCCATATTAAGGAGCTTGATAGAGGCTTGAAGCTTGGAAGATAAAGTGTACAGGAGGCGTGATCATGATAAAAGGATATTTTGTTTCGGAAGGGTATATGGGATATGTGGACGGAGAGTACCAGCTTTTCGCTGATGAAAGAGATTATGTTGAGTATATAGAAGATTAGCCATTTAGCTTCTTGACCTTAGCATAACTTATGTTATGATGAGGCATATGGGTTAATACACAGGGATTACAATACGGATGGTGCTGCTATGAAAATCTGCAAGGTGATTCATGAGTTTGTATATCATGGATAATCTAAATATATACAAGGAGCAAACATAGTGGAAAAGGTATTGAACAAAAAAGAATATGTTATGGATATGACAGAGGGAAGCAGTATGAAACTGATCATGAAGTTCTCAGTTCCGCTACTTATAGGCAATCTATTTCAGCAGGTATACAGCCTGGTTGATTCGATAGTGGTTGGTCGTCATCTAGGGGCAAATGCGCTTGGCGGTGTGGGATCAGTTGGAATGATCAGTTTCCTGTTTTTTTCTTTGTGCAATGGAATGGCATCTGGAATAGGTGTTGTCATATCAAGACATTTTGGAGCGAAGAAAGAAGAGCAGGTAAAAAAAGCCATAGCAAATGCATTGTTTGTTATATTGGCGGTTGGTGCACTCATGAGTATACTGGGATATTGTTTTGCGGGGCCTATTATAAGGCTCATGAAGACCCCTGCAGAGACATTTGACTACGCATATACATACATGAGGATCACCTGTGGATTTACGATAGCGGTGGCTATTTATAACGGAATTTCTGCTGTGCTAAGGGCACTTGGGGATTCAAAGACCCCACTTATATTTCTCATGATTGCTTCTGCCATAAATGTTGTGCTTGATATAGTGTTTGTCATATACATGGATATGGGCGTTGCCGGTGCCGCATATGCAACGGTTCTCAGTCAGATCCTGTCTAGCGTTGGCTCTATATGTTATGCGGTGAAAACCAATCCCTATTTCAGACTGAAGAGAGGCCATTTCAAGTTTGACAGAGATATAATGAAGGAAGATTTCAGTATCGGTATACCAATGGCGGTTCAGACTTCCATGATATCAATATCCTGCTCAATACTGCAGACCCTTATAAATGGATATGGTCCGGAGGTCATGGCTGCATATACTGCAACAGGAAAGGTTGAGGGAATCATATTCCAGCCGTTTAGTTCTCTGGGACTTGCATTGTCTACATTTGCAGGACAGAACTGTGGCGCACGCAAGTACGAAAGGGTGCGCAGAGCGGTATGGCAGACAGAGCTCATCACGCTGGCTCTTGGCGCAGCAATGTTCTGTCTGGTAGCAGTTTTCAGGGAAAATGTTGTGGGATTTTTCGTGACGGAGGAGAATGTCATAAGGCTTGGCGCAAAGGGACTTGTGATATCCGGAAGTATGTATATTGCACTTGGAACGATATATACCATGAGAGGCGCATTAAATGGAATGGGGGATGTGGTGTTCTCCATGCTGAATGGTGCTCTTGAGGTGGGAGGAAGGATAGTATTTGCACTGATACTGATGTATGTGTTAAAGATGGGATTCTGGGGAGTGTGGTATACGAATATATTTACATGGATTGTGATAGCACTCACCGCATCTGTGAGATTTTCTGTGTATATAAGAAAGTGTCAGAGAGAAGATGACGGTACGGAAAATGCATAGATAATAATTAATATAGCAAGGACGCCTTTTGGGGGGCGTCCTTCTTCGATTCAATCACATTGATATTCCAAGGGATATAGGTGTTATGAATTAGCATACTTTATATTTTGACAAAAATTCAGCGCTATATTATCTTTAATACAGAATAAACAGGAGATGACCATATATGTCAGGGGAAAGATCAGTGGATGTTGAAAAAATAAATAATAATGAAAAAGGCTTTGAACCGGCGCATATCAGAAGTGTGATCTCGCTGGCTCTGTTCAGCTTTGTATTTCTGGGTATGGAATTCTTCTTCGACAGCAGGGCTGCGGAGTTTGTGGATGCCAGAAGTGTTCTGTTGTATCAGAGCGTGATACTGCTGGCCAGTGCGGTGGGACTATTCATATATGCACTGATTGAGAGATATGTCGGCAGCAAAATCAAACAGATAATAATTATTACTTTGAATATAGTGGAGGTTGCCGCGCTCGCAGCGATAATACTGTGTTCCGGCAAATTGATACTGTTATATGGAATTATATTCTTTATTGTGTGTGGTGTTATGGGAGGACGCGTGTATCACGATGTGAGCCGCGATTATACGGATAGAAAGCATCTTACGGTAATTGTGGGAATTTCATATGCACTTGGACTGCTTCTGCAGTATATCAATTATAATCTTATAGACAATGTGATCCTGCGTATGGTTATGTTCTCGCTGGCCATAGTGGCACTTGCAGTGATACTTTTTCTGGCCAGAGATGAATACGCAGAAGCGGACACATACATGGTAGATGAGCGGAACAAAACGGATTGCAAAGAAAAATGTGACGAAACAACTCCTGATAGCGGATCGGTGGCTGTGGCGCTTGTGATGGTTGTTCTTCTTATGACGTTTATATTTTCCGCACTGGATAATGTTGTGACCGTTGTCCACGCTGAGGGCGGGGCAGATGTGGGGCAATGGCCAAGGTTGTTTCTCGCATTAAGCGGAGTTGCAGCAGGCTTCTTGTTTGATATAAAAGATCAGCGCTTTATGAATCAGATGATGTACTGCGTTACAGTGTTGTCCGTTATAGCCATGCTTATCATAGAGTTTGGAGGGGCATTTATCATAGGTCTGATTGTATTCTATCTTGCAGCCGGATTCTTCGTAGTGTATTTCACGACAGGATTCATAAATGTATCCTATGGAATGCGTTGGTCAGCGCTTTGGTCTGGTGCCGGAAGGGCAGTCAACAACATTGGTGCGGGTATTGTGGGAATAATATCATATATGCTGATAGATTCCCCCGGAATCATGGTTATGAGTGTAGTGGTCATATTGTTGCTCGTACTTATAAGCATTGCGGTATTTGTGCTTGAAAATCTACAGAAGGAACAATATAGACGATATGATGAAGAAAAAGTGACGAAATCGGCGGAGAATTCTAACGCAAGAGTTGAGGTTGATTTTGAATGCTTTGCAGATGCTCATCACCTCACTGGACGTGAGCGGGAGGTGTTGCAGAAGTTGCTTGTATCTGATGGCAGTGTACAGGATATAGCGGATGAGCTGTACATATCAAGGGCATCCCTATATAGGCATATATCTTCCATGAATGAGAAGACTGGAACGAAGACCAGAGTAGGCCTTATTCAGTATTATTATGGATGGCATGAGGAATGATGATTGCGTGAGAGTTGATTGCTATGGAAGTATAAGTGTGCCAGATTGAAAATACACATATGGATTAGATAAAAGTGATGAATGAATGTAAAATTGAATATATAGCACATATTGAGACATATGTAACGTTATGAAAACGACAGCAGATGACTATAATCTATGACATAAAACAACAGGTGAGTTACTTACCTGTAGACGAAGAATATCATAGAAGGGGGAATGACTATGAAGCATTTCAGGAGATTGACATTTCTGCTGTCGTTTATTTTTATTCTGACGGTAGGCGGTGTCGCGGCGATGGCTGCGAACAATGGACCATGTGAGGATGAGGAGTGGAGCTTTGCATATGTTGAGTTCTACAATCCGGATAATAACGAAGCGATATATGTGTACAGCTTCAGGACTCCGCAGGCAGGAACAACTACCAGTGCCAAAGGTGCGGTGTATGACAAGAGTACGAACACTTTGACACTCACCAATTGTAATTTGCCGGATTACAGGGTCGTTACCAATATGATGGGCGATGATTTTAAGATCAAGCTCGTGGGAACGAGTCATGTAAGTGCATTGTATGCATGGGGAGATGGATATGGCGGTTCTGTGGAAATCGTTGGTGACGGTAAATTGTATGTCAACGAGAAGCAGAAGTCAACTGACGCAATAGTTTTACAGCCGGAGGGAACAAGATCATACTTCAAGATAAGCGGAAATGCTGAGGTACACGCATTTGCGGGAAAGACGGACGGCAACCTTGTTCTGGCCATGAACACAACGGTTGCAGATTGTTTTGCTGTAAATGGTTTGACCGGTCTTCAGAAGACACAGGCAACCAGAATGAACTATGAGCAGATACAGAGCATAGAGATTGATCTGAGCGGTGAAGGTGACATTTGTCAGGTGTACAAAAAAGCTGATGATAAGAAATTGTATACTGTGACGGAGGGGGTGCGTACCGAGTATAATCCAGATGGAACGATAAAGGCAGAGAATGTGCGTATATATACAGAGTATGAGCTCATGCCTATACCAGGAAACGATGGAAAGTATTATATGCATGAGCTGAAGACTACAGAGGGTACATTCAACGCTGAGGAGTGTGGATACACCGATACACAAGAATCTGTTGCCGGATATTCTTTCAGATCCTCTTCACCTGCATATGTGTACATTGAGGAGAAGACGGGCGATAAGTGTGTATTTTTATATAATTCAATAGATAATAACTACAAAGATTATGCATATTTCAAATATGACATAGCAGGTGTACTTGGCGATGTGACAGACAAGTATGGAAATGTGTCATCATATTGTATGGTGGAGAAGTCAGAAGACAATGTTTCATTTACAAGAGACCAGTATTACAGCAATGAGTATATGTTGTCACAGGGTTACAAGGTATCCGGTGAGCTTGAATATATACAGAACACTTACGTGGTGTATAGTAATGCCGCGTCTGGCGTCCTCACAGCAAAGACGACCGTATGTAAGCACGCCACAAAGGTGAACACTGTGACAACAAAAGCAACAATGTCGAAGGCTGGCGTCATCACCACAACGTGTAAGTCATGCGGCAAAAAGCTTTCGACATCCAGAATATCCAAGGTGTCTACAATTAAGCTTAATACGGCTTCGTATGTATATAATGGAAAGGTCAGAACACCGGCGGTTACAGTAAAAGATGCCGCTGGGAATATTCTGACAAAGAATAAGGATTACAAGGCCACCTACAGTGCGGGGAGAAAAAATGTAGGAAAATATTCGGTCAAGGTCACATTGTGCGGAAATAAATATAAGGATTCGAAGACAATGTATTTCACCATCAATCCGAAGGGAACCACCATTGCTGCGACTGCGTCCGGCAAGGGCAACATGACAGTCAGATGGAACAAGCAGATGACACAGACAACGGGTTACCAGTTACAGTATTGTGCAAATAAGAATTTCAGAAGTGGCACAAAGGTAAAGACTGTAAGCAAGAACAAGACGATCAGAACAAGTGTCAAGAAGCTTGCGAGTAGAAAGACATATTATGTACGTGTGAGAACCTACAAGACAGTAAAGATAAATGGAAAGTCAGTGACATTTTACTCTGCGTGGAGCAAGGCGAAATCAGTTAAAGTAAAATAGCTTAATAACATCCTTTTGAACAACGGGGCGTATACAGAACATAACAACAGTTTTGTATACGCCCCACTTTTTGTGTGCAAAAATTGCAGATGGTATTATAATATACAAAGTCGATGTGAAGCTTCAGCCATGTACAAAGATGGATGACTGGTGCTTCAGTATACAGACAGGAGTTATTATGAAGAAGATACTTGTGGCGGTTGACTCTTTCAAGGGAAGCATGACGAGTCTTGAAGCGGGGAATGCCATAAAAAAAGGAATAAAGTCAATATTGCCGGATACAGAGGTCAGGGTACGTCCTGTGGCTGATGGCGGAGAGGGCACTACTGATGCTCTTATATATGGAAGAGATGGTGTCAGCAGAGAGCGATGTTATGTGACCGGACCGCTTGGTGATAGGATCACTGCGGAATATACAATATATAATGCCGCAGACGGGCGAACTGCTGTCATGGAGATGGCAGCGGCGGCGGGGCTTCCACTTGTTCCGGAGAACCGGAGAGATCCGATGCATACGACTACATATGGTGTCGGTGAGATGATAAATGATGCCGTTTCAAAGGGATGTGAGCGTTTTATCATCGGGATAGGTGGTAGTGCAACGAATGACGGCGGGATAGGAATGCTTCAGGCTCTTGGATTTTCCTGTCTTGATGCGGATGGGAAAGATGTGCCATATGGAGCGGCGGGACTTGGCGTCCTGGAGCGTATGATCAGACCTGATGGTATGTTTGGTATTGACAATAAATCTGGCCAGAAAGAAGCTGAAGTTTCTCGTGTGACAGGTGATGGCGAAGTGGAATTTGTATCAAAGTTAATGCACTGTTCATTCCGTATCGCCTGTGATGTGACGAATCCACTTGTAGGTGAGCTCGGATGCAGCCGGGTATTTGCACCACAGAAGGGGGCAAATGCGGAGACTGTTGAGCTCATGGAAGAATACATGAAGCATTATGCTGATATTGTAGAAGAATCGGTAGAAGGTTTGAGCAAATCGGCACAGCTTATTGACTGTGGATATGAAAAAACTGACGTAGATACAGAGCCTGTAGGTGAAAATGAAACAGGAAAATTCGACAGGTATACACTAGGCGCCGGCGCTGCGGGTGGTCTCGGATATGCATTTCTCATGTTCCTCGGCGGAAAACTAACGCCAGGAATTGATATAGTTTTGTCTGAGACAGGGCTTGAGGCGGACGTAGAATGGGCGGATACTGTAATAACCGGTGAGGGCAGGATAGATGCCCAGACCATGATGGGCAAGACCCCATTGGGAGTCGCAAAGCTTGCAAAGAAACACGGCAAATATGTGATCGCCATAGGAGGATGTCTTGGGGATGGCGCGGAGAACTGCGTCAAAGAAGGAGTGTTCAATGAGTGCTATGCGGTAAACAATGTGCTTGGGATAGATGACAGTGATCCGGAGCAGGTGAGAACGGCGATGAAGCCTGAAAATGCTGCGGCGAATTTGACGACGTGTGCCGCAAAGATCACAGGACTCAAGGAACAGATGTCGGCACGTGTGTGCAGACCTGCACTGCTTAGATAGATATGGGATTGAATTTGTTTGAAACAGAATCAGAGGCGTGTGAATTTTTTCTGCAAAAAATGAAGAGATATGCAAGGAAATAAATTTACTACTATATAATACGAGGAGAATAAAAAGATGACAAGAGAAGAAGCGTGGGAATTACTCACAGAGTACAACAAGGATGAGTTTCATCTGGAGCATGCACAGATCGTAGAGGGAACCATGAGGTATTTTGCAAGGGAACTTGGTTATGGCGATGAGGAAGAGTTCTGGGGAATAGTCGGACTGCTTCACGATCTGGACTTTGAACAGTATCCTGAGCAGCATTGCATCAAGTCCCAGGAGATCATGAGAGCGCACGGTGTTGACGAGAGGATCATACATGCGACGGCAAGCCATGGCTATGGTATCACGGTTGACATAAAACCAGAACATGAGATGGAGAAGGTTCTCTATGCTGTGGACGAGCTTACAGGACTTATCGGAGCGGTTACACTTATGAGACCATCAAAGAGTGTTCAAGATCTGGAACTCAAGTCAGTTAAGAAGAAATACAAGAGCAAGGGATTTGCTGCGGGATGCTCCAGGGAGGTCATCGAAAGAGGTGCAGATATGCTTGGTTGGTCACTTGATGAATTGATCACCAAGACTATAGAGGCACTCAGGACATTCAGACCATGATCGGGGGTATAAAGAAAATCAGAGAATTTGTCCGCAAAGAGACAGTGCTCACCGTGGCACTTCTGCTGGCGGTGATATCGGCATTTATCGTGCCTCCGGACAGCGCGTATGTGGACTACATAGATTTCAGGACACTTGCGATACTTTTCTGTCTTATGACAGTGGTCGCGGGATTTTCACAGCAGGGGATGTTTGGCATCATAGCGAAAAGTATGATAAATCGTATGGGTTCGCTCCGGGCGGTGACAATTGTCCTGATATTCATGTGTTTCTTTTTCAGCATGTTTATCACAAATGATGTGTCGCTCATAACATTTGTACCGATGACACTCACGGTCCTTGGTATGGCAGGAGAGGAAGTACTCACCAGATGGATGGTGCCGGTGATAACCCTCCAGACCATAGCTGCGAACCTTGGAAGCATGCTGACACCTATAGGCAACCCGCAGAATCTGTACTTGTACGGACTTGCAGGGATCAGCGCAGGCAGGTTTGTATTGCTTATGTTGCCATATACAGTGGCATCGGCAGCGCTTCTTGTGATATGGATCATAGTATGTATGAAAGGAAAAAACAGGCAGCTTGAGATCAGACTTTCAGGCAGTGATATACAGGTGAACAGGAAGCTGGTGGGTATATATAGCATACTTTTTGTGTTGTCATTGCTCACCGTGGCGCGGATCGTCCCATACTGGGTGACATTTGCGGTAGTGCTTGTGGTAGTCCTTATATGTCAGAGAAGATTGCTGCTGAAGGTAGACTATTCGCTGATATTCACATTTGTGGGATTCTTCGTGTTTATCGGAAACATGGGAAGAATAGAAGAATTTAGGACATTTGTGGAGAGTGTTCTTGGCGGGCATGAGATGATCACATCAGTACTTGCAAGTCAGGTCATAAGCAATGTTCCGGCTGCGGTTTTGTTGTCGGGGTTTACAGACAGATACACGGATCTGATAGTCGGCACCAATCTCGGCGGACTTGGAACTCTTATAGCGTCCATGGCGAGCCTGATCTCGTTCAAATACGTGGCGAGACAGGACAAGGGCGCCAGAGGAAGATATCTGGTATACTTCACATTTGCAAATGTGCTGTTCCTGGTGGTGCTTATATGCATGTGGGAAATAATATTTTAGCCAGAAAAATATTGCCCTTAGATGGCAGTAGTCATAAAATAGAAAGGTAAGTTTCTTCAAATTAAGGAGGCAGATAATATGAGTAAGAATCTTGGTGCAAAACCTATGCTGGTGCCACAACCGGTCATGATGATCGGAACATACGATGCCGATGGCAATGCAAATGTCATGAATGCGGCATGGGGCGGAATAGTCGGAGCAAATGAGATCATATTTGACCTTGGAAGTCATAAGACTACCGAGAATATAAAGCTGAACAAAGCGTTCACAGTTGCCATTGCTGATGCAGAGCATGTGGTAGCCTGTGACTATGTGGGAATCGTGTCGGCAAATGACGAGCCAGACAAGATGAAGAAGGCTGGTTTTACAACCAGAAAGAGCGAGTTTGTAAATGCTCCAGTCATCAACGAGCTTTCACTGACAATGGAGTGCAAGCTCAAGGAGATCATAGACGGGGACAAGTTCCTCGGCGAGATTGTAAATGTTGTTGCAGACGACCGTATCCTGGGCGATGACGGCGAGATCACATATGAAGAGTTCCATCCGATCGTGTTTGACACCATCGGACATGGATATTTTGCACTCGGCGACAGGGTTGGCGATGCTTTCTCAGAGGGTAATAAGTTGAAGTAGACAAGCTTGTAACTTGGGAAAATCATCAAATTGTACATTGTAACATGAAAAAATTAGCCATTTTTGGAAGAAAAACCTTAATTTTTCAAGCAAATGTTCAATATACATATGGAAAAAGGCGAAATAATGTGATATAACAGACACATACAAAAAAGCACAAGCTAAAGTGAAAGGAAGATGTAGATATGGATAAGAAGAATATCGATTGGGCAAACCTTGGATTTGGCTATGTTCAGACAGATAAGAGATTTGTAGCAAATTATAAGGATGGTGCATGGGATGAGGGTACACTCACAGAGGATCCTAACGTAGTATTAAACGAGTGCGCAGGTGTTCTTCAGTACGCTCAGACAGTTTTCGAGGGAATGAAGGCTTACAGAACAGAGGATGGACGTGTTGTATGTTTCCGTCCTGACCTCAACGCAAGCAGAATGGCAGACTCAGCAAGAAGACTTGAGATGCCACCTTTCCCAGAGGATAGATTTGTACAGGCAATAGTAGATACAGTAAAGGCAAATATTGATTA
Organism: Coprococcus aceti; assembly: GCF_025567285.1. Classification (NCBI taxonomy): domain Bacteria; kingdom Bacillati; phylum Bacillota; class Clostridia; order Lachnospirales; family Lachnospiraceae; genus Coprococcus; species Coprococcus aceti. The sequence goes on along the minus strand of NZ_JAOQJT010000010.1, from coordinate 46,686 downwards.
TGTACCACCTTACGGATCAGGTGCTACATTATATATCAGACCATATATGTTCGGTTCAAATCCAGTTATAGGTGTTAAGCCGGCAGACGAGTATCAGTTCAGAATCCTCACAACACCAGTTGGTCCTTACTTCAAGGGCGGTGCAAAGCCTATCACAATCAAGGTTTCAGATTTCGATAGAGCAGCACCTCACGGAACAGGACACATCAAGGCTGGTCTTAACTATGCAATGAGCCTTCATGCAATAGTTACAGCACACAAAGAGGGATTCGATGAGAATATGTATCTCGATGCAGCTACAAGAACAAAGGTTGAGGAGACAGGTGGAGCAAACTTCATCTTCGTTACAAAGGACGGCAAGGTAGTTACACCTAAGTCAAATAGTATCCTCCCATCGATCACAAGACGTTCACTGATGGTAGTTGCAAAGGATATCCTTGGACTTGAGGCTGAGGAGAGAGAAGTATACTTCGATGAGGTTAAGGATTTTGCAGAGTGCGGTCTGTGCGGTACAGCAGCAGTTATCTCACCTGTAGGCAAGATCAACGACCACGGCAAGGAGATCTGTTTCCCAAGCGGTATGGAGAAGATGGAACCAGTTATCCAGAAGCTGTATGATACTCTTACAGGAATCCAGATGGGCAGAATCGAAGGTCCAGAGGGATGGCTTAAGGTAATCGAGTAATGATCAAGTAATTCGGTGTAAGATAATAAATATTGAGAACATTATAACCCCACTGATGTCTGATGGTAAGTCGGATGTCGGTGGGGTTTTTGTGTATCCAAGTTAGTTCGGTGTAAGAAAGATTAGCCCCATATACTAACAATTAGAATTGACTTGCACCGACCCTGAAGAGTTATAATTGTGTAGACAATAGAAGGAACGAAAGATAAATTGTATATCGGATAGTGCGTTGATACATAAGATGATTCATGAAATCTATTATTTTGAAGGGGTGGTTACTATGATGTCATTATCAGATGCAGTAAACGGTTTCTCAGGTGAGATAGCTTGGAACTGCGCGGACAGATCCCTGTTCGGCGCATGTCAGCTTGAGACCGGAGATCAGGTGCAGGTCGTATCGTCTTACTTTGGCAATGTGATAATCAAAGTAAATGGAAAAAGACTAGCGATAACAAGGGACGCGGCGGAGCGGATAAAGCTAGCTTAGATTGAAAGCGGAAGAAACGGAAAAAACGGCAGTTGCTGGAGAACAGCGACTGTCGTATTTTTGTAATAAAAATAATTAAATCTTTATAGATATTTAATTGACTGAGAATATAAGCAATGATAAACTTTCAAAGATATTCAAATAAAGTAAGAATACGCTTGGAAATGTAAAGGGGAAAACAACGTCAGCTAAAGCATGGCATTTTCTCCGTCAGAAGAAAGCGTAGATATCAGATGAATGTATCCCTGCATAATGTATATTAACGTGTACAACATAACATCACCTGTACAGGACATTTGAGGCCACCGGTCCTTAGTACCGCTGTAGGCCGAAATGAGCGGGAGCGATCCGGTACAGGTGATGTTATGTTGTGCACATAGAAAGACTAGAGGGGGATACATTCATCTGATCAATAATTGTTCAAGGAGGAAATGACATGCAGATATTCAGAAATCTGAAGCCGTATTGGAAGTCGGTCATTATCATAGCCCTGCTTCTCGTTCTGCAGGCATACTGTGATCTGTCACTTCCGGACTACACCTCAAAGCTCATAGATACCGGTATACAGAACTACGGTATAGAGAACTGCAGTCCGAAACAGATCCCGGAGAAAGCCTACAAAGTGATAGACGGATTTATGGATGACGATGAGAAAGCCGTATGGAAGAAATATTATAAAGATGGTTCGGATGGTTATTATTACCTGACAGAAGACGGCGAGAAACACATAGACGAAGTGGATAGTGCCTGTATGAAGGGGCTTATGATGTATTACTATCCATATCAGATGGTGAACTCTGACGAGGACAATGAGATCAAGGCAGGACTTGATAAGATGGGAATCACCCTTGACGAGATGCCGGAGGAGATGTGGGCGCAGATCGGTGAACAGATGAAACCTACGGTTGACGGCATGCTCGATAGCATGGGGGAGGATTATATGGAATCCACAGCCATCGCATGTACAAGGATATGCTATGACAGCTTTGGCTACGATTATAAGGCAGGACAGATGTCATATCTGAAGTGGGCAGCGGTGAAGATGCTTGGAATGTCACTTCTCATGGCAGCAGCTGCGGTTCTCATAGGACTTGTGGCGTCAAGGGTTGCGGCAAGCGTTGCCTGCGGACTCAGAGAGAAGGTGTTCAACAAGGTTATCGCATTTTCGGATGCTGAGATCAACAAGTTCTCAACTGCATCTCTTATAACGAGATCTACAAATGATGTCCAGCAGATACAGATGGTTACAGTTATGATGCTCAGAATGGTTCTATATGCACCGATACTTTCTATTGGAGGAATCGTCAAGGTTGTTGGGAACGGAGCCGGAATGGGCTGGGTAATATTCATCGGTATAGCAGCAGTTGTGATCCTCATGGGAACGCTTATGGTCATTGCCATGCCAAAGTTTAAAGTTATGCAGACACTGGTGGACAGAGTAAACCTTGTGTCAAGAGAGATACTTACAGGTATCCCGGTTATCAGGGCATTTGGCAGAGAGGAACGCGAGGAAGAGAGATTCGATGAGGCAAATAAAGACCTGACGAAGAACACCTTGTTCGTCAACAGAGTCATGACATTTGCAATGCCTATACTCATGTTCATCATGTATGCAATAAGCATACTTATAGAGTGGGTGGCAGCCCACAAGATCGATGCGGGTGTCCTTCAGGTAGGATCAATGACTGCATTTATTACATATACAATGCTTATCATTATGTCATTCCTTATGCTCAGCATGATGTCAGTCATGCTCCCTCGTGCCAGCGTGGCAGCAGACAGAATACAGGAGATCATAGATACGGATGTGACAGTTCAGGATGCAGCCGGAGCAAAGAAGCTTGAAGCACCAAGGGGTGTCGTAAAGTATGACAATGTCGCATTTGCATATCCGGGCGCAGATGAGAATGTACTTGAGAATATCTCATTTGAGGCCAAGCCTGGACAGACTACGGCGATCATAGGAAGTACCGGTTGTGGTAAGAGTACACTGGTTCAGCTCCTCCCGAGATTCTATGATGTTACGGAGGGCTCGATAACAATAGACGGACAGGATATAAGAGACCTCACCATGGAGAGCGTGAGACAGAATATCGGTTTTGTTCCGCAGAAGGGAATTCTGTTCTCAGGAACGATTGCATCCAATATAAGATTCGGCGCGCCGGATGCATCTGATGAAGATGTCAAGCTTGCAGCTGAGATTTCCCAGGCATCCGACTTCATAGAGGAGAAGGAGCATGGTTACGACAGTGCGGTTGCTCAGGGTGGTGGAAATGTGTCCGGCGGTCAGAAACAGCGTCTTGCTATAGCCAGAGCCATAGCGAGAAAGCCGAAGATCCTGATATTTGACGACAGCTTTTCGGCGCTTGATTTCAAGACGGATGTGGCAGTTAGAAAGGCGCTTGGCGAGCACGTAAATGACAGCACGGTATTTATCGTTGCACAGCGTGTAAGCACTATACTCTCAGCAGATCAGATACTTGTGCTTGACGAGGGTACGATAGTCGGCAAGGGAACTCACAAGGAACTCTTGCAGACCTGTGAGGAGTACAGGCAGATAGCCGAGTCGCAGCTTTCTCCATCGGAGATAGCGGCCAGTCTTGGAACTGACTCAGAAAGGCAGGTGTAGGACATGGCAGAACAGAATCAGACAAATAATCAGAGAAGTTTCAAAGGCCCTAGAAGAGGTCACGGTCCTATGATGGGCGGCGAGAAAGCCAAGGACTTCAAGGGAACGATAGGAAAGTTATTTAGATACATAGGCAAGTACAAGGCAGCGGTTGTTGTCGTTGCTATATTTGCAATTGGAAGTACGGTATTCAACGTAGTATGTCCGAAGGTGCTCGGCAAGGCGACAACAGCCCTGTCCGAGGGGATCATGAACAAGATAACAGGCAACGGCGGAATTGATTTCACGTATATCGGTAAGATATTGCTGTTCTGTCTTGGTCTGTATGTGCTGAGTGTGGCATTTAGCTTTGTACAGGGCTTCATCATGACCGGTATCACACAGAAGGTGTGCTACAGGATGAGACGTGAGGTGTCCGAGAAGATCAACAGGATGCCGATGAGCTACTTTGAGAGCAGAACCTATGGCGAGGTACTTTCAAGGATCACAAACGATATAGACACCATGGGAAATGGTCTGAACCAGAGTATCACACAGCTCATCACATCGGTTAGCACAGTCATCGGTGTAATAGTGATGATGCTCACGATCAGCCCGCTTATGACACTTATATCAGTGCTGATACTTCCGATAAGTATCATGCTCATGATGTTTGTCATCAAGAAATCCCAGAGATTCTTCAAGCAGCAGCAGGAATACGTGGGACACATAAATGGTCAGGTTGAAGAGGTGTATGGCGGACACAATGTCATAAAAGCGTTCAATAAGGAGAACGACGTTAGAAGAGAGTTCCATGAGACAAATGAGACTCTGTACAAGTCAGCATGGAAGTCACAGTTCTTCTCAGGACTGATGCAGCCTATTATGATGTTTGTCGGTAATCTGGGCTATGTGGCAGTTGCCATATCAGGTGCGGCTCTGGCGATCAGAGGAACTATCCAGATAGGTGATATCCAGGCATTTATACAGTACGTGAAGAACCTCACACAGCCAGTTCAGCAGGTTGCCCAGGTCACAAATATGATGCAGCAGATGGCAGCAGCCGCTGAGCGAGTATTTGAACTTCTTGAAGAGAAAGAAGAGGAGCAGATAGTAGAGAATCCTGTATCCACAGAGGGAATCAAGGGTGAAGTTACATTTGAACATGTAAAGTTTGGCTACAATCCGGATCAGATCATCATCAAGGATTTCTCAGCCCATGTAAAACCGGGACAGCAGGTAGCCATAGTCGGACCTACCGGAGCGGGCAAGACCACCATGGTCAAGCTGCTCATGAGATTCTACGACGTGAATGGCGGTGCTATACTTCTGGACGGACACAATATTAAGGACTTCAACAGGCGTGAACTCAGGGATGTATTTGGCATGGTGCTTCAGGATACATGGCTGTTCAAGGGCACTATCATGGAGAATATCAGATATGGAAGATTGGACGCTACGGATGAGGAAGTTATCGCAGCGGCAAAGGCAGCTCATGCACATAGATTTATCTCGGCACTTCCGGGTGGATACAACATGGAGCTCAATGAGGAGATAACAAATATCTCCCAGGGACAGAAACAGCTCTTAACTATCGCAAGAGCAATTCTTGCTGACAATCCGGTCCTGATCCTCGATGAGGCTACATCGTCAGTCGATACGAGAACAGAACACAGGATTCAGAGAGCCATGGACAATCTGATGAAGGGCAGGACAAGCTTTGTCATAGCCCACAGACTGTCAACCATCAAGAATGCAGACATAATCCTTGTTATGAAGGACGGTGACATCATAGAGCAAGGTAACCATGACGAGCTCATGGCGCAGAATGGATTCTATGCGGATCTGTATAACTCGCAGTGGAGTTAAAGAATATTGAATAATAGGGTATGAAAGCCTGTATAAGCCTATATGAAATCATATTTGACGATTGTCATTGTGGATGATTTCACATAGGGATTATGCAGGCTTTTTGTTATAGATTTGGCGGTTTATAGAATTTTAAGCATTGATAGTGGAGTACTCTTATCATGCTCCATAGTTTAAAACTATGGCAAGCCTCAAAATAATAGTATTTTCCATAGAATCCCTCCCCTGTTAGAATATCCTCAAGTTAAGAAAACGAGAAAACACTACGGAGGATAAAGACATATGAGCAAATTACAGACACCTTTCAGATACGATTTTGTAGGAAGCTTTCTGAGACCACAGGCACTCAAGGATGCGAAGGCAGCATACAGGGACGGAAAGATCACCAAGGAGGAGTTCGACAAAGTTGTGAATGAGGAGATTACCAAGGTCGTTGCAAAGCAGAAGGAACTTGGATTCCATGCGATCACAGATGGCGAGTTCAGAAGAACATTCTGGCATCTTGACTTTATGTGGGGACTTGATGGCGTTGCCCATGAGAACACTGGAAATGGTGTGAAATTCGATGCAGAGCTTGCAGTTCTTGACGACACTTATCTTGTAGGCAAGATAAAGGCAAAGGCGCACCCATTTGTTGAATATTTTAAGTTCTTAAAGCAGTTCGAGGATGAGAATACTGTTGCAAAGTATACGATACCGGCTCCAGCACAGACATTTCAGCAGATGATAGTACCTGACAATATTGCAAACACAAGGAAGTTCTATCCTGCAAATGAGGAGCTTATCCAGGACATTGGAAAGGCTTATCAGGATGTAATTAAGCAGTTTTATGATGCAGGCTGTCGAAATCTTCAGCTTGACGATTGTACATGGGGCGCCATAGTGGGGGATGCCGCAAAGCAGAGATATAAGGCACTTGGAATATCACTTGAGGATGTCAAGAAAGAGCTGCTTGCAGTGAACAACCTTGCATTGGAGGGAAAGCCGGAGGATATGGTTATTACATCACATATCTGCAGAGGAAATTATCACTCAACATTCTTCACCAGTGGTCCTTATGACACAGTTGCAGATTACGTATTTGCAAATGAGAATGTGGATGCGCTGTTCCTTGAGTATGATGATGAGAGATCAGGCGGATTTGCACCTCTTGCAAAGGTTTCAGAGAACAAGAAGGTCGTGCTCGGACTCATCACAACAAAGTCTCCGGTTCTTGAGGATAAGGAGAAGGTCATTGCAAGGATCCATGAGGCTGCAAAGTATGTACCACTTGACAGATTATGCCTGAGCCCTCAGTGCGGATTTGCATCATGTGAGATCGGAAACAAGCTGACAGAGGATGAGCAGTGGGCAAAGCTCAAGCTCGTTAAGGAGATAGCAGAGGAAGTCTGGTCATAAAACAGAATATTATAGAAGTGAAGTGGCGGCGAACAGAAGCAAGAATCTGTTCGCCGCTTTTTTGTGTTATGAAATCTGTTATATACAAGCCTGATCGATATATGATACTATTAAGAAACGCGGAATCCTTGCGGGAGTTATATTCCCAGTGCTTTTGCTCGTGAGGATACTTCTTCTGAGAAAGAAGAATACTAAAGAAAATGTATGTTAAAAAGCAGAAATATAGATATAGTTAGGAGTTAGATTCATGAAAAAGATTGTAGAGATGTGGAATAGGGTGTCGCTGATCGCGAAGATATTGGTTGGAATAGTGATCGGTGCGGTGCTGGGACTTCTGGTGCCGGGGGCAACGGGAATAGGCCTGATCGGAACCATGTTCGTCAGGGCGCTCAAGGCAATTGCGCCGATACTGGTGTTTGCCCTTGTCATCAGCTCAATTGCAAATGCAGGAAAGGGAAATGGCCAGCAGTTCCGTATGGTGACGATCATGTATATGCTCAGCACGCTATGCGCAGCGGTAGTGGCGGTGAGCACAAGTTTTATTTTCCCTGTAACCATGACACTGGACCTTGAATCATATCAGGCGGATGTCGTCCCATCGGGAATCATGGAGGTCCTCCAGAATCTTTTGCTCAACATCACCGATAATCCCGTAAATGCGATACTCAACGCAAATTATCTCTGCATACTTGCATGGGCACTTTTGTTTGGACTTGCCATGCGACGGACAAGCAAGTCTATAAAATCTGCACTTGTATCCATATCGGATGCGGTATCAACCGTCGTGAGGTGGATCATCGGGTGCGCACCATTTGGAATCATGGGACTTGTGTTCACGACAGTATCGGAGAGTGGATTGTCGATATTCAAGGAATATGGCAGATTGCTGCTTGTGCTTGTGGGCGCCATGCTTACGGTTGCATTGATCGTAGATCCGCTCCTTGCGACTATCGTCTTAAGGAGAAATGCATATCCACTTGCGTGGAGATGCCTCAGAGAGTCAGGTGTGACGGCGTTCTTCACCAGAAGTTCTGCGGCAAATATCCCAGTGAACATGTCACTTTGCAAAAGACTTGGACTTGACCCGGATGTGTATTCGGTATCCATACCGCTTGGCGCGACCATCAATATGGATGGTGCCGCCATCACTATAACTATAATGGCGCTTTCCGTTGCAAATACCATGGGAGTGTCGGTGGACGTTCCGACAGCACTCATGCTCAGTCTTATGGCAACCCTTGGCGCGTGCGGTGCCTCAGGTGTTGCGGGAGGTTCGCTGTTGCTCATTCCTATGGCGTGCTCGCTGTTTGGAATCCCACAGGATATATCCATGCAGGCTGTTGCTGTCGGAATGATCATCGGAGTGGTCCAGGATTCACTTGAGACGGCAATCAACTCATCGGGAGATGTACTCTTTGCCGCTACAGCGGAGTACAGACAGTGGCAAAAGGACGGCAGAGAGTTTAAGATAGGTGCCATCGTGAATCCAGATGAGTAGGATATTTTCATATAAAAAACAACCGGGTATGTTCAGGAAGAAACATACCCGGTTGTTTTTGTCTTTATATTCCCCGTATCCCTGATTCCACAATTCCATTTGAATCTTTAGAGATTCCCTCAAGAATATGCGGAATTACCAACATATCCGTTCCGCATTTAGGACATGCCGCAATTCCCAGAAGTTCGTTGGTGCTTTCCAGACGATATTCAGACTGATATTCTATACCATCTTTCTGCCACATAAAAATGTGTCCGCATTTGAAACATTTAACTTCCCTGAATGTATTCCCCATAATAAATAATAACCTCCGTTGCAGTTTGTTTGTATTGCCTACAGAAACTTGTCCAGCTCCGCATCCACATTCTTCCTCTTCTTGATCTTTGGGTGGTCGATGCCTCTTTCAAATATACAATATCCTAAACATGGTTTGCAACAGATGAAGAACTTTTATATAATTGTAGACAGTATGCGGAAGCTAAGATAACATATGGGAACTGAAAGAAAAACAGGAAAATGAACACTATGGAGAATGAGCCATTGTCTGGCAGATCAATGACAGAGAATAACAAAACAGAATACAAGGCACATTACCATCTGCCCGGACTTTTTGAATTCTACGAGCTGTACAAGGCGTTCCTGCCACTATACTGTGAGCACAGGGAATATTTTTACGACTGGTGTGATATCGGTTCAGTGTATGGTGCACCGGGTGACTGCCTCTGGGGCGGTGGCAGAGTGGGATATGGTGACAGCAGTGCCAGAGATGTGCTGGAACTTATGAGAGAGTATGGAATATCGGCGAGGCTGACCTTCAGCAACTCACTACTGGGGCCGGAACACCTTGCTGATAAGCAGTGTAATGACTTGTGCAGGGCGTTTGAGGAAGGCAAGGCATATGTTCAAAATGGCGTCATAGTCCATTCGGAGTTGCTGCTTGACTATCTGCAGGAGAATTATCCGGGACTATATATGGTTTCATCGACAACAAAGGTCATTACGGACTTTGATCTGTTTTCAGCAGAGCTTGACCGGGATGAATTCCGATATGTTGTGCCGGATTTTCGGTTGAATAAAGCATTTGACAGGCTGGGGGCGCTTTCGCAAAAGCAGAAAGACAAGGTGGAATTCCTTTGCAACGAATGCTGTTGGTTCTCCTGTCAGGACAGGAAAGCCTGCTATGAGGATGTGAGTCGTATGGCTCTCGGTGAGAAATCAATTCACCGTTGTACATCGCCGAACGCAGCAGGTGGCTATCGTTTCTCAAAAGCGATGGAGAATCCGGGATTTATAGGTATAGATGATATAAAGAACATTTACCTGCCACTGGGGTTTTCCAATTTCAAGATAGAGGGAAGAAGTCTTGGAAGTGCCATAGTGCTGGAATTTCTGCTATACTATATGACAAAGCCAGAGTACCAGCTGAGGGTAAGAGAAGAGATATATCTTGACAATACGCTGGATCTGTTCTAGGCGCGCGCGGGCAGTAGTCAGGGGCTGCGGATAGCATGGGAGGATAATATAGGCAGTCGATATGTATTTGAAATCTGCAGAGTATGTTTCGTAGCTCGTGGAGATAACAGAAAATTCCTGATCGAAGGGGGAAATGTATATGGAGAGAATAAAGAATTTATCCAGGACGCAAAAGGTTCTGATGAGCATTATAGTGGCAATGATCATAGCATTTTCCATAATTTATCCGATTATAATGTCCATAAAGGGAATAGAATTCAGGGGTGACTTTCTGACCCGAAAAGAAGAACAGGGAAATGTGACATATACAGATGGACATACAAGTATCATAGTATATGATGACCAGAGCATAGAATTTAAGTGTTATCATCGATTTACAGGAGATGGGTATAGAGACGTAACATATGGACCATATAGCTGGATGGAGGATTATTCTGCCATACCGGCAGGGACGGAGAACGGCATGTTATCATCTGATGATTATATCGGAGTAAAGATCATGGCGGGTGATAAGGTGTTTTTTAGAGGCGCTGTCTCAAAAGATGGATACATGGTATACAATGCGGACGGCACGATGACCAACGATTTTGATGTGGTTTTAGGAGATTATTATGCAAATCCGCCGGATATTTATGAAATAGTGAAGTTTATTAATGGTCCGCAGACAACAAACAGAGGAAATATAGTATTATATATATTCGGAATCATTATATGCATCATTGCGGTCGTAAGTATGCTGTTTCCAGATGAACTTTTCAGATTGGCCATGTGGCCCAGGGTGAGAAACCTGTATGATGTTGAGCCGTCTGACTGGGAACTTACAGTCCGTGTTATCGAGTGGTATGTGCTTACGATTGGTGCATTTGTGGTATTTGTGATCGGACTTACGATGGGCAGTGTGACGTGACGACTCCGGACGAGTGATAGACAAAAGCGCTTAGCATATAGACAAATAGATGAAAGGATAACTTGAACAATATGGCATACACACCTAATGATATATATGATTATATAATTGAGAATGACAGGGAATCAGAATTCCTGCAGGCGATAACACTCCATAAACAGAACTTTTCCATAGGAGAGATTACAGACAGGCGTTTTCTCGTAAAAGAAGACAAGACGGTAAAGTTTATATCAAAGATGTATAAGATAAATATACAGATCACGGATGACGACATCATAACAGCGGTCATGAATGGCCTCTATGTGAGTGCATTTATCTCAAGACAGGGCGATGCCTACAATGTGCATTTTCTCGTACATGCGTATCCGGAAAATATGAAGTCGCAGTTTGACGATGAGATCTTAAAGGAAGTGTTGCGGTACATGATCATGATGACTATTGTACGGCTGAGACTGGATACGCCGGAGAAGGTGGAAGAATATCTGGGGAGCAGGGAGTAGCACTTTATGTAAATAAAGCTTATAGCCGCACCCCCTGGCTTTTTTATGAATAATATTTGGCTGTTATAAAGCGGTTTTGATAAAATAAAAAAGCTGTCTGAAATAATTCAGACAGCTTCTGTCACGTGCGCAAGAGGATTCGAACCCCCGACACCTTGGTCCGTAGCCAAGTGCTCTATCCAGCTGAGCTATGCACACATGTTGATTAACAACATCAGTTATATTACAACAGGTTTGAGCAAATGTCAAATAAAAAGTTGCAAATATTTCAATTTTTTCATTCTCCCTGTGGTTGAAAAAATATCAGTAGGAGAAAAATAACTGTAATTATTCTTTAGGTGATTCTCTCTTAAGTTCAGGAATATATCGCTGACCATAAATGCTGTTCTTGATGGACTGCATCTCAAGGTCTGTTGCGGATATCACATCTGCGCATTTCTTAAGTCTTGCGGATATCATGTCTACGTTCGGGATATCCTTCTTATATCTGAGCTGGTGATCCAGGCTCGCCCAGAAGTCCATCGCGATTGTTCTAATCTGTACCTCCACACGCATATTCCTTGTGTGGTCTGCGAAGAACACAGGAATCTCGACTATGACATGCAGACTGCGGTAGCCATTTGGCTTTGGATGCGATATGTAGTCTTTTGCCTCGATCAGGGTGATGTCGTCCTGACTTATGAGCTTTTCTGCCACCATGTATATGTCATCGATGAATGGGCAGATGACTCTTATTCCAGCGACGTCATCCAGATTGTTCAGTATACTTGCACATGTAACCGGACAGCCCTTGCTTGCAAGCTTTTTGGCAATGCTGACAGGCTTCTTGATCCTTGACTGTATGAATTCTATAGGATTTCTCTTATATCTTACGCTGAAATCATCGTTCAGCACTTCAAATTTTGTCTTCACCTCTCTGATGGCACATGAATACATCATCATGATCTCCTCAAAACTCTGCATCTCCTGCATGAAAGGATTTTCCTCCGGGCGCAGGAGTGAATTGATGTATTTGCTGTTCAGAGCGTTTGTCTGTATTGATTCCATAACTCCTCCAAAATGTAAAAAAACTGGAATGGTGTGTCCTGTTGCACAACTATGTGTATTATACTACATTCCACTTGTGCTTAAAAATAAAATTTTATAAAATACCTGTGAATGATCAATAAATACTGACAGGCATAACCCTTTTGCTTTATTTGTCAGTTCACAGAGTCAGGAGAAGACAATGAGCTATTTTGATGAGATGATCGCCACGGAGCGTATACCGGATTCCTATGTGGGATGGGAACAGTACAGACGTGAGGTGACGGAATATATAGAAAATAACTGCCGGGTAAAAAAAGAATCCGGGCAGGATGCAGATGCAGCGAATTCAAAGCCTGTGCTTGCACTGTGGGGAATAGGGCCGGCCGGCGATATAGATATAGGAAGATTGGCAGATAATTACAGGCTGTTGCTCATAGACAGAGACAGGGAAGCTGTGCTTTCGGCAGTCAGGGAATATGGGTTGAAGGAACAGGATTATATAATAGCGGATATTCCATTCTGGCATGTAGACGATGACCAGTACCGCTTGTATGAGGCGATGCTTGAGGACTGTGCGGACACCGAGCATATACTTGAGTTCCTGACAGGCATAGCGACTGCCAATTCCGGTAAATATATTGGTAGAACGGAATCTGGGGATATAGTAAATGACACCGACAGGTATCTTGATATATTTGATTACAGTGTGGCGGTCGGGCTTCACAGCCAGCTCAATTCCAGATTTGCGGCATTGCTTTACCACTACAGGGACAATTATCATGACGAGGATCTTAGACTCATAAGCAGTGCCATCTCGGGGCTGAACGAGGCGGCGGTGGAGAGACTCAATGACTACATGTACCATATGACAAAGGATGTACTCATATATGGATATGAGGTCGCTGCATGTGAGGATCAGACATGCGCAGAGAAGCTTGCAAATGCATTTGACAGGCGGGATGTGGAGACGATGAAGTCGGTGGAGCACATAGAAGGTGTGGCACAGCTCATGAAGGATATGTCGCTTCATATGAACTACGACGTGGAGCTGGTTGACAGCCGCCATATGGTATGGCCATTTGACACGGCTGGTGGCAGGAAAAATTACGTGATGGGATTTGCCGCCATGCGGAAGATATGATGTTGCAAATAGGCGGAAAAGATTAAAAAGTTAAATGACATTCCATAAAAATCAGTTGATATAACGTATATTATCATGAGGAGGGAGCTATGACAGACAGAGAATTTGAACAGTGCATGTCTGCGATGGCGGCGGGCGACAGGGATAGCCTGCGGCACATATATGATGCGTATCTGAAGCTCATATATGCTGTGGTGTACGACACCATAGGACAGCGCGAGGAGGCTGAGGATGTGACATCGGAATTCTTCATCAAGCTGTATAGCATTGCGGGAAGCTATAAGCCGGGAAATGGACATAAGAAATGGTTGGTCACGATCGCCCGGAATATGGCGGTGGACAGGATCAGGAAGATAGACCGTGAGGCTCTGGTGGATGAGATACCGGAGACCGGGCAGAGTGGCAGCATGGAGGAACAGGTTGTGAACAGCGTGTCACTGAAGGTGGCCATGGAGTCGCTTAAGCCTGATGAGCGGGAGATAGTTGATATGAAGGTGGCTGGAGGATTTACCTTCAGAGAGATATCAGAGATAGTTGGCAAGCCGATGGGAACAGTCACATGGCTTTACAACAGTGCGATCAAGAGACTTAGGAGGTGCAGACTATGAACAGACATGAAGATGAACTGGAAAAGGAAATAGCTGACAAATATATAGAGAATATGGATGCACCTGATCTCTGGGAAAAAATAGAGGCAGGACTTGATGCGGTGGATGCGCAGCGGGTGCAGGATAAGAAATCTGGAGATAAGAAGTTTGGAGTCAAGAAAGACCGTAAAGACAGGAACAGAAGAACCATCCAGATCGTTTCCGGTCTTGTGGCAGCGGCAGTGGTGTGTGTGCTGATCGTAGCCGGACCGTTAAGGAACAGCCGTAAGAGGGCAAGCGATAAGACAGCGCAGGACAACAGTGTGAAGGTGACTTCGGATGAAAGTTATTATGCACAAGAAAGTGACGCGGCTGCGGCAGACGATATTCAAAGCGATGCTGCTGAAATGGCAGAAAAGGCCACGGCGAGTTATGATGTACAGAGAAATACTGATGCTCAGAATTCTGTGAATAGTGCTGACTATATCCCCATGATCATGTTGGATGGTGTGCTCTACAGGGACACATACGACATGGTCGATGCTGACAGCGTGGATGAGAGCAAAGCGGCCTACGCTGAGAGCTACACCGATGGCGTGCCGGCAAATGACGGCGAGGTCAACTTTGACATGAACCCATCCAGAAACTCAGCCTACATTGTGTGTGATGATGGCAGCCTTGTAGTGAAGGTTGAGGGCAACTGGTACAGATTTGAGAGGGCAGAATAGCACAAACAAATCAAAAATTAAAAAATACAGAAATTACCATAAAAAATAATAATCCCTTCGTATATAGAATATAAAGCTTGACCGGTAGCTTGAAATTCATATTACGGAGGGATTTTTTATGATGAAATATAATTCAAAAATATTTGCAAGATCCATATGCGCAGTTATGGCAGGGATTATGATGGTAGGAGGTCTTACGGGCTGCGGTAACGATGATGCAGTAGATGGCAGGGGAATGCGCCTTGAAAAACAAAATGGGGATAAGACAGAGATAACAGGGATCGCAGAAAAGTACAGGGAAAAAGAAAGTAAGCAAAAAAAGAAGTCGCTGCAGGACAATGGCTTGAGTGGAATATTCAACAGTACGTCGAATGATGTTATGTATGCGGAGGAAGCTTGTGATGTGGCAACAGTCGCTGGAGATACAGCGATGGTGACAGATACTTCAAATTCTATGTATACAGAGATCGCCTACGATACGAGAGAGTATGACAGCGTGGCGGAGAATGGATTTGTATCCACAGCGGACAGACCTCTCTCCACATTTGCGGCGGACAGGGATACGGCATCATACAGCAACGTCAGGTCGTATATAGAGTCAGGCTGTCTCCCACCGGACGGAGCGGTGAGAATAGAAGAGATGCTGAACTATTTTACCTATGACTACAGAAGGAAGCCTGAGGATGGAGAGAAGTTCTCCATATACACAGAATATTCGGACTGCCCGTGGAATAAGGCCACAAAGCTCATGATGGTTGGGATCAACACGGATGAAATAGATTTTGGAGACAAGAAGCCTTCAAATCTGGTGTTCCTGATCGACACCTCGGGATCCATGTATGAAGATAACAAACTCCCACTCGTGCAGCAGTCATTTGCCATGCTGGCGGAGAATCTGGATGAGAACGACAAGGTGAGCATAGTCACATATGCGGGTGAGGATACGGTGGTGCTCTCGGGCACATCCGGCTCAGAGCAGTACACGATAAATGAGGCGCTTTCGAGTATGACAGCCGAGGGCTGTACCAACGGCGGAGATGCCATCATCACAGCTTACGAGCTGGCGGAGAAGAACTTTATAGAGGGAGGCAACAACCGTGTCATACTTGCAACGGACGGGGATCTGAACGTGGGGCTTACCAGTGAGAGCGACCTTGTGGATCTGATAACCGAGGAGAAGAAGGAAAACAACATTTTTCTCAGCGTGCTTGGGTTTGGAACGGACAATTTGAAGGACAACAAGCTTGAGGCTCTTGCTGATAATGGTGATGGAAGCTATGCGTTTATAGATTCTGCGTATGAGGCAAAGAAGGTGCTGGTGGACGAGATGGGCGGAACTCTGAACACCGTTGCCAAGGATGTGAAGTTTCAGATAGAGTTCAATCCGGCAAATGTCAAGGGTTACAGGCAGATAGGTTATGAGAACCGCGCCCTTGCGGATGCGGACTTTGCAAATGACGCTGTGGACGGCGGCGAGATAGGCGCAGGACATATGGTGACGGTGCTCTATGAGATAGTGCCTGCGGGATCAGATTTCGATGTGCCTGCGGGATCAGATTTCGATGTGCCTGCAGCCGAGCACAAATACGGACAGGATTCCAATCAGGCAAATACATCGGAGACTGCATCACAAGACGTTAAGGATAAGTCTGATAGCGCAGAGGACTATACCGGTGAGCTTGCGACAGTGAACGTAAGATACAAGGAGCCGGATGGGGATAAGAGCAGTCTTGTGAGCCGTGTGGTGAAGACTGACAGCTACAGCAGCGAAATGTCCGTTGACATGAGTGCGGCAAGTGCCGTGGCGGCCTATGGTATGATCCTCAAAAACAGTGAATATGTGGGTTCTGCAGATTTTGATATGGTTATGGCTCTTGTTGGCGGTAAGGTGGACAGTTCAGCCGGCAGTGGCGATATTATCGATATGCAGTGGCAGGGCTTTGCAGACATGGTACGTCAGACGCAGAATATAACTGACTAGGAAAAATGTCGATAAGAGGAGCTGTTCGATATGGCTTTGTAATCACACTTTGTAATCACATTGTATAAAACTCTTTTATTTTATTGATAATTCTTGTATAATAACAAATTAGAGTGTCAATTAAGACGAAAAAATAAAAACAAGAATATCAATATAGACAGGAAGGGTAAGATTCATGGGCGAAAAAAAGATTATGCTTGGTAATGCAGCCATCGCCAGAGGCTGTTATGAAGCGGGTGTCAAGGTATCAGCGGCATATCCTGGAACACCAAGTACAGAGATCAGTGAGAACATGGTGCAGTACAAAGGAGATATCTACTCAGAGTGGTCACCAAATGAGAAGGTAGCCACAGAGGTAGCGATCGGTGCATCATTTGCGGGAGTGAGATCAATAGTGTCGATGAAGCATGTAGGTGTGAACGTGGCATCAGATCCGCTGTTCACCGCAGCATACACAGGTGTGAACGGAGGTATGGTACTTGTTGCAGCAGATGATCCTGGAATGTACTCATCACAGAATGAGCAGGATTCAAGACTTGTAGCAAGAACAGCCATGATCCCAGTTGTTGAGCCATCAGACAGCCAGGAGGCAAAGGATTTCACAAAGTATGCATTTGAGCTGAGTGAGAAGTATGATACTCCTGTAATGCTCCGTACAACCACAAGACTCTCACACTCACAGGGCGTTGTAGAGCTCTGTGACAGACAGGAGATTCCTGACAAGCCATATGAGAGAAATATAAAGAAATATGTCATGATGCCTGGTAACGCTATACCACGTCATGTATTTGTAGAGCAGAGACTCAAGGACATGGCAGCAGACGGAGCTGACATGCCGATCAACAGAGTTGAGATGAGAGACAAGAGTGTGGGTGTCATCACCAGCGGTATCCCTTACCAGTATGTCAGAGAGGCTATGCCAAACGCATCAGTCTTAAAGCTTGGCATGGTAAATCCACTCCCAAGAAAGATGATCGAGGACTTCTGTGCACAGGTAGACAAGGTGTATGTCATCGAGGAGCTTGAGCCACATATCGAGACTCAGGTCAGATCATGGGGAATAGATGCAGTCGGCAAGGAGCTGCTTACAGTTCAGGGTGAGTACAGCGCAAATATGCTCAGAGAGAAGCTTCTCGGCGAGAAGATAGAGACAGTCGAGGCTGCTCAGGTTCCAGCTAGACCACCTATCCTCTGTCCAGGATGTCCACACAGAAGCGTATTCTCAGTCCTCTCAGAGCTGAAGATCCACGCTGCAGGAGATATCGGATGTTACACACTCGGAGCTGTCGCACCGCTCAGTGTTATTGACACAACAGTCTGCATGGGTTCATCCATCTCTACCCTTCATGGAATGGAGAAGGCAAAGGGCAAGGATTATATCAAGAACTGGGTAGCGGTCATAGGTGATTCAACATTCCTTCACACAGGTGTGAACTCACTCATGAACATGGTATACAACCAGAGTACAGGAACAGTCATCATACTTGACAACTCGACAACAGGTATGACAGGACATCAGGATCACGCCGCAACAGGTAAGACACTGATGGGAGATCCTACATATGCCATTGATATTTACAATCTCTGCAAGGCACTGGGAATCCAGAGCGTCCATGAGATAAATGCATTTGATATAGAAGGTCTTAAGAAGCTCATCAAGGAGGAGACAGCAAAGGATGAGGTATCAGTCATCATCACAAAGTCACCTTGTGTACTCTTGAAGACGACTAAGATAACAGGAAGATGCAAGGCAATACCTGAGAAGTGCAAGAAGTGCGGTATGTGCTTAAAGCCTGGATGCCCTGCAGTTATCAGGCAGGAGGATGGAACCATCCGTATAGATGACACACTCTGTACAGGCTGTGGACTGTGCATGAAGCGTTGTAAGTTCGATGCTATAGAAAGGGAGGAGTTCTAATCATGGAGACAAAGAATATTATGATCGTCGGCGTAGGCGGACAGGGAACACTTCTCACAAGCCGTATACTCGGTGGAATCACCACGGCAGCAGGTTATGATGTAAAGCTCTCAGAGGTTCACGGAATGAGCCAGAGAGGTGGAAGTGTTGTTACATATGTAAGATATGGTGAGAAGGTAAATGAGCCTATCGTGGAAGAGGGATGTGCGGATGTCCTCATAGCATTTGAGAGACTTGAGGCACTCAGATATGCACACTTCCTGAAGAAGGATGGAGTTATCATCGTAAATGACCAGAGAATAGATCCTATCACTGTAGTTACAGGCGCAGCACAGTATCCTGATGGAATCATCGAGGAGCTCAGCGGCAAGTACAAGGTTATCTCAGTTGATGCCATGGACGAGGCAAAGAAGCTTGGCAACAACAAGGTATTTAACACAGTCATCATAGGAATCGCGGCACAGCACATGGATTTCTCACATGATGCATGGGTTGAGGTTATCAAGAACACAGTTCCACCTAAGACAGTGGAGAAGAATCTTGAGGCATTTGAGGTTGGCTACAACCTTAAGTAATTTGACGATTTTTGGTACAAAAGACGGATTTTGGCATAAAAAAAGTCCGTCTTTTGTTGATTAATGGTGGAAAAAAGGACCCTCATATGGTAAAATCAACACATATGATGGTTTGCGGGGTGCGTACACATGAATGATATTAACAAGGATGAGATTGACGCAAGATGGCATATGCTGGTATGGCGTATGATGATAGTTATATGCAGTATTTCTTTTGTTATTGCATGGATATTATTTGGAGTATACAGAGTAGATAAGAGCATAGGAGCAGGCGCATATATAGTAAAGTATATCGTGCTGCCGATGATAGTACAGGCTATAGCGATCACAATTTGCTATTTTTATATGAAGCACGATGAGGCGGACATAAAGCACAAGAATTATGTCGTGACAGGTATGATATATGTATGTGTCGGTGTTATAGCATTTACATATTGCACCATATACCCGCTTATACTTATTCCGTGTGTCACCATAATTGCCACGGCGTTATTTGCAGATCAGGAGCTGACGGTATGGTCGGGAGTTGCGGTGCTTGCACTCATGGTCATCAATGTTGTGAGATTACATTTGAATGTCGGTGAGCTTGCCACACAGATGAACTGGGTTGGAGCACTGCTCATATACATACTGGTAGTATCTGTTATGTGTGCGATGGTTATGGTCGTCAACAAGCACACGAAGGCACTTACGGAATCGATTGCCGGAAGCTACAACAGACAGGTAACACTGATGAGTGAGCTTATGGTTGATCCGATGACAGGCCTGTACAACAGAAGATCATTTGAGGAGAGCCTTGATAAGGAGATCGAGAATGTGGAGCAGACTGGGGCGAAGTCCTATGTCACCATATTTGATATAGATCATTTCAAGGAAGTCAACGATACATATGGCCACAGCAATGGAGATATAGTTATCAAGGCGCTGTGTAAGATGATGAAGGAGAAGTCGAAGGATATGGGACTTGCCTTCAGATACGGCGGTGAGGAGTTCGTGATACTGTTCCATGATGTGGAACTGTCTAAGGTCATGAATGTTGTTGATGACATAAGAACAGAGTTCAGATGCTACTATTTCCACTTTATGAACAAGGATGGAATAACCTGTAGCTGTGGTGTCGCTGAGTACACCAAGGGAGAGAGTTCCAAGGCATGGTTCAACAGAGCGGATTCAGCACTCTATAAGGCGAAGGAATCAGGAAGAAACAGAATAGTTATAAGTGAATAAAAAATAACACATTGGGCTGTGCTCAATGTGTTATTTTTTTATGGAATTATTCAAATGTTATGATATGTCCGGCGTTACTGGACGTAATCGTTCAGCCACTGAACCACACCGTTGGATATTGCCTTGGCGTAGTTCTCAAGATTTTCATTGAAATAGTCCAGATCGTCCTGGTTGGTCATGAAGCCCATCTCAACGATCATGCTTGTCATATCGGTGTCTCTGATGACCGCATAGTCATCATCGCTGTCTCCCTGGGTTCCGATTCGCACCCCTCGGTTGGCGGTTATACCAACTTCCTCGAGATTGCTCAGAATGTCATCTGCGGCCGCATAACTGCGCTCAGATCCTGAGCTGTGTATCCATATCTCAATGCCCTTTGTGGTGTTTGGGTTGGCTGTTGAATTGCGGTGTAGCGAAACGAAGATATCAGCCTTGGCCTTGTTTGCTATCTTTGAACGGGAGTCGAGCTGTGTGTCGCTGTCGTCGGATCTGGTCATTATGACGTTGACGCCGCTCTTTTTCAGGGCTTTGGCAACCTCCTGCGCAAGACGGAGATTGTCGTCCTTCTCGTAGCTTCCGTCAAGTCCCACAGCGCCTACATCGCTTCCTCCATGACCAGCATCCACACACACCGTGTATGTGTCGTTGGCCTTCTGGAGCATGACAGTCTGTCCTTTCCCCTTGGTGATCTGTGCCTTTGCCAGAAAAAATCCCATGACAAGTATGCACAATAATAGTATGATGTTTATGGCGACCAAAAAGACGACGAGGGAACGCATCTGTTTCAGCGTCATTTTCTTTTTTCGTTTGCTCATGTTTTCTCCTTCGTGGAAATATCTTTGATAAAGATACCTCAAAATCCGATGTTTTTCAACTGTGGATATGGAGAACGTGAACAGCATGGCCGCAGCAGAGGTGTTCTGCGCTTACGCAGTATAAATGTACAGGAGGAATATTTATGATAATAGATTTTCACACACACACGTATCCCGACAGGATAGCAGCCAAGACGGTAGGGCTTCTGGAGAGCAGATCCGGTACAAGGGCACATTCGGATGGCACACTTGACGGACTGGAGAATGACATGAGGAGCAGACATGTGGATGTGTCTGTGGTACTTCCGGTGGCAACGTCTCCGAAACAATATAAGCATATAAATGAATTCGCAGTTGAGGAGAATGAGCGCTTTTCAGAGACACATGTGTGGTCGTTTGGAGGGATACATCCCGACAATGACAATTACAAAGAGATACTCAGGGATATATGCGACAAAGGTCTGAAGGGGATAAAGATCCATCCTGACTACCAGGGGGCTTTTTTCAACGATATAAGATATAAAAGGATAATCAGCTATGCCACAGAGCTTGGGCTTATCGTGGTGACACATGCGGGAACAGACATAGGACTTCCTGATGTGACTCACTGCACTCCTGCAATGGCGGAGGAGGTGCTGGATGAGGTTGGGCCTGACAAGCTTGTGCTTGCCCATATGGGTGGATGGCAGATGTGGGATGACGTGCTGAACAGACTTTGCGGAAGAGATGTGTATTTTGACACGGCATTTTCCTATGGACAGATAGACTGGCGGGAGGGGGCATCGCACAGATGGCAGCTTCTTGATGGTGACATGTTTAAGAAGATAGTGGCAGCTCACGGGTCTGACAAGATCCTGTTCGGAACGGACAGCCCATGGTCTGATCAGGAACAGTCATGTGCGGACATAGAGGCCCTTGATCTGGAAGATGTGGACAAAAACAATATATTTGAGAATAATGCGCGAAAATTGCTTGGATTGAAATTGAATTTTTAAAAAAATACGCGAAAACCTATTGATAATGTTTTAAAAATGTGTTACATTTTTGTTACGCCAATGAAATTTTTCACAGATAGTAATACACGAAAGACATGTCGGAGCCTAACGACATGTCTTTTTTATGTGCTGTGGAGCGGACTGCCCACTGTAAGTATCATTATATGAAGCGGTTTATAAAATAAAAAAGACTTGAGATAAATCTCAAGTCTTAGTAGCTGGGCTACAAGGATTCGAACCTTGAAAATGCTGGAGTCAGAGTCCAGTGCCTTACCATTTGGCGATAGCCCATTGCCTCAACAAATGGTAGTATATACTAAAGCTCAGAATAATGCAAGCACTTTTTTAAAAAAATTTCAAAAAAATTTTTCACCTTGCGATAGCCCTCTAAATAGGGTATAAAATTATAGTAAAATGAGCATCATGGAGGTGGCGTAATGTATTCATATGAAGCGATAGTCAGGTATAGTGAGACTGGTGGAAATAAGATATCCAACATGGCGACCATAGCGAACTATTTCCAGGACTGTGCTATACTGCAGTCGGAGGAGGTCGGCATAGGGCTGGATTATCTGGCAGAACACCACAGAGCATGGTTCCTGGTTTCCTGGCAGATAGAGGTGGTCAGATATCCTGCGATGGGAGAGAAGATCAAGGTCAGGACGTGGGCATATGATTTCAAGGCATCTCTGGGATTCAGAAATATAGATATACTGGACGAGAATGGAGAACGCATAGTTAAGGCGGCATCCATTTGGAGCTATATGGACACCGAGAGGCTGAGACCTGTCAAGATAGACAAAGAGGTGTCAGACGCATATCCGATGGAGCCTGCCATAGACATGGAGTATGCGCCGCGCAAGGTAAAACTGCTGGGCGATGCGGAGACTATAGATACCAGAAAAGTCATGTCTTATCAGATAGACTCCAACAATCATATGAATAATGAAGCGTATATTGCTCTTGCCCAGGAATACGTGGATGATGTTGCGGATATTATTGCAGTCAGAGCGGAATATAAGATGCAATATGTGAAAGATGATGTTATAGTAGTAAAGAGATTTATTGACGACAGATATGTTCAGATAATCCTGGCAGATGAAGAGGACAGGACAAGGTGTGTTGTCCAGTTTGAACGGAGCAGTAAGGATATATGATATACTGTGTCGACAGAAAAAATTAAGAGGACGGTATGACGATGATAAAGATAGGCGAATGGAATGATCTTATAGTAAAGAGAGAAAAGGAATTTGGTGTGTATCTTGGATGTGCGGATTCTGACAGTGAGGTGCTTCTTCCGAGAAAGCAGGTCCCGAATGGCATAAAGACAGGCGAGCACATCAACGTGTTCATATACAGGGATTCTGACGACAGACTCATTGCAACTGTGAATGTTCCATATATAACTATGGGTAAGATGGCTGTTCTCAGGTGTGTGGGAACTACCAAGATCGGTGCATTCATGGACTGGGGACTTGAAAAGGATATTCTGCTTCCGTTTAAGGAGCAGGTTGGCCCGGTGAGAGAGAACCATGAATATCTGGTCAGAATGTACACTGACAAATCGGACAGACTGTGTGTGTCCATGAAGGTTTATGAGTATCTGAGCAGCAATTCCCCATATAAGCAGGGAGATGCTATATCGGGAATAGTTATAGAGTACAGCTCCGAGTATGGTGCATTTGTCGCTGTGGACAACAAATATTCAGCACTTATCCCGAAGAAGGAGATACACAGTGCCATATATGCCGGCGACCACGTTGAGGGCAGGGTTGCGTCAGTCAGGGAAGACGGCAAGCTGAACCTCACCATGCAGAAGCCGATAAAGATGCAGATCAGGGAGAATGCAGAGATGATATTGAATATCATCGATTCATATAATGGAGTGCTCCCGTTCAATGACAAGGCAGATTCAAAGGTGATAGAGAAGGAATTTGGAATAAGCAAGAGAGCATTTAAGACGGCGGTTGGCAAGCTCCTCAAGGACGGTAAGATAAGGATCACAGAGAAGAACATTGAGATACTGTCCGAGGAAGAGCGGGCAGAGCTTGCGAAAAAAGGAACAACCAAAGCCGATGTTGTGAAGCGTGCAAAGCCTGAGACGAAGAAGCCGGTATCCAGACGGTCACCGGAGCCCGTGCCAGACAGAAAAGGCACTGTGAAATTCACCAGAAGCAATGGCGGAAGGCGCAACAACAGAAAGGCTCTCATGGCGGAGCTGAGCGAGATGGATGAGGAGTAATAGTTCATCATATATAATAGTAAAAAACAGGAGGAACAAAACATGAAGACAATAATAAGTACACCAAAGGCACCAGCGGCAATAGGACCATATTCACAGGCGGTTCTCGTGAATGGAATGCTTTTTACATCAGGAGTTATACCTATCGATCCTGAGACAAATACACTGGTTGAGGGAGATGTCACTGTACAGGCAAGACAGGCGATCGGCAATCTCAAGAATCTCATAGAGGCATCAGGCTCATCTATGGATAAGGTAGTGAAGACAACAGTATTTATCAAGGATATGAATGATTTTGGCAAGATAAATGATATTTACAAGGACTTCTTCACAAGCGATTTCCCTGCACGTTCATGCGTGGAGGTTGCAAGACTCCCTAAGGATGTGCTTATAGAGATAGAAGCCATCGCTACAGTAGAGTAAGCGTATGAGACAGGACAATGTTCAGAGAAAGGTACACGGAGCGTCATGGTTTTTCCTGTCGCTGATATGTGTGTATCTGTGTGTTGTTATGATCCTGTGGAAGACGAATATCGGCTCACATATAACCATGGTTCAGAATCTGATCCTGAGCCAGAGCATGATATTCGTGCCGACGATCATATATATTCTTATAAGCAAATGTGATCTGCGCGAAACGCTCAGACTGAAAAAGACGCACTGGCTGGCGATAATCATCGTTCCGGCATTCGTCGTGGCTCTTGAGCCTCTTATGACACTCATAAATGCCATAAGTCTTCTGTGGGTGGAGAGTGCCACTACCGAGCTTGCAACAGGTCTTGTGTCGAATCATAAGCTGTGGGTGTCAACACTTCTCATGGCGGTCACTCCGGGAATCGTGGAGGAGCTTGCCTACAGAGGCGTCATAATGGGAAGCTACAGATATGGCAGCAGACTGGCGGCTATAATCATAGGAGGAATAATGTTCGGAGCCATGCACATGAATTTCAATCAGATGGCATATGCGATGGTTCTGGGAATGATGCTGGGATTTCTTGCCGAGGCGACAGGAAGTATATTTACGACCATGTATGCCCATTTCTGCTTTAATGAGATATCCGTCATCATCAGCTATATAGCATCACATGTCAGCGTGCTCAAGCAGATGGTGGAGAAACAGGCTTCTGAGGGAATAGCAACAGATCAGCTCAAGCAGACGATATTGATATATATTCCATTTGCATTTATGGGATTGTGTGCGGCTGCGGCGATGATAGTGTTGTTGGCGTACCTGAATGGAAGGCATATGGATATGCTGGCGATGTTCAGAAGAAACAGGAACGCTGAGGTCAAGAGACCGAGGATCATATCTGTGCCGCTTGTTCTGGCACTGTGCGTATGCATAGGATTTATGATAATAACAGAATTTGTTTTATGATATGTAATACAATGCCTGCACTTTTATAGGTGCGGGCATTTGCATATTAATGCCGTTAATCCCTGTTGAATAACCAGTAGAAGGAGATGGCATACAGTCCGGCAACACCAACCAGAGTATAGATTATTCTGGAAAATGCAGTTCCGGCACCGAAGATGCCGTCCACTATGTTGTAGCTGAACAGTCCTATAATGCCCCATACGATAGCACCGATTATGGTCAGTGTGAGACATATGCAATTTAATGTTTTCATTTTTGACCTCCAATATGATCGCGCCAAATGCGGCGTTTCAGTATGATGTAATTGTGTGCAGTTATCATTTGAAATATTCATGAGATTCAGGTGACTTGACACAAAAAAGTAAGTGTAGTAAATTTACATATGAATACTTGTTCAAATGGAACACGTGAGTTGCTTGTTTGGGAGCAGAAAGGACCATAGATATGGCAGAAGATAAAAATATTTTTTTTGACAGTTATGAACTGGAACAGTCGGATCTCGCAGATCTGGCAGACCTGTTCAAGGTGTTTGGCGATGCGACACGTATATCCATCATGTTCGCCCTGCTTAAGCAGGAACTGAGTGTCGGAGACATCGCAGAGCGTCTGGAGATGAATGCATCGGCTATTTCACACCAGCTCAGGGTGCTGAAGCAGGCCAAATTGATAAAAAGCAGAAGAGAGGGCAAGAATATAATATATTCCCTGGCCGATGAGCACGTTGTGACCATCATCAAACAGGGTGTTGACCATATACTTGAATAGAATATACGAGAGGTAGAATATGAAGGTAGAATCACTTATATTTGACATGGATGGAACTCTGTGGGACAGCGCGGCAAATGTGGCTGCGTCCTGGAGTGAAGTCCTCGAAAGACAGGCTGATGTGGACATGAAGGTGACAGAGGCCGATATCAAATCTGTTATGGGTATGCCTATGGATGCCATTGCCGACAAGCTGTTCGGAGCGTATTCGGAGGACAGAATGACTCAGCTTATGGATGCCTGCGGAGACTATGAGAACGAGTATCTCCGTGAACATGGCGGCGTTCTGTACGATGGTGTAGAGGATACCATTGCGAAGCTTTCGGGATCACACAGGCTGTTTATAGTCAGCAACTGCCAGAGTGGATATATAGAGGCATTTCTTGATTATTACGGGTTTGGAAAGTATTTTAAGGATATACTCTGCTGGGGAGATACAAAGGTATCAAAGGGCGAGAGTATAAAGATACTCATGGAGAAGAATGGAATAGAGGATGCTGCATATGTCGGCGACATCCAGGGCGACTGCGACAGTGCCAGATTTGCCGGGATAAAGTTCATTCACGCGGCATACGGGTTTGGCAGTGTGAAGGATAAGGATGCGGAGATCCATACATTTGCGGAACTTCTTGACGTGGTGGAGTGATCCGGAAGGTCATTTACAGACCTGCTATAAAACATAATAAACAGAAAACAGGGAGTATATCAGCAGTTGATATACTCCCCGTCTCTATATATTATTTATCCATATGCTCAAGTGCAGCTGCTACAAATCCTTTGAAAAGAGGATGTGGCTTGTTTGGTCTTGATTTGAATTCCGGATGTGCCTGTGTTCCGATGAACCAAGGATGCTCAGGAATCTCGATCATCTCGACGATATGTCCGTCAGGTGACAGTCCGACAAGCTCCATTCCGTTGTCAGTCAGAGCCTGACGATAGTCATTGTTGACCTCGTACCTGTGTCTGTGACGCTCGTGGATATATTCTGTACCGTATAACTGGTATGACTTTGAATCCTTTGCAAGCACACAAGGATATGAACCAAGTCTGAGGGTACCGCCAAGATCGGTTACATCGTGCTGGTTTGGCATGATGTGGATTACCTGGTGGAATGAGTTTGGATTGAACTCAGAGCTGTGGGCGTCTGAATATCCAAGTACATTTCTTGCAAATTCAACTATCGTGAGCTGCATTCCGAGACACAGTCCAAGGTAAGGAACCTTGTGTGTTCTGGCGTAATTGATAGAAGTGATCATTCCCTCTATACCTCTGTCGCCAAAGCCGCCCGGAACAAGGATTCCGTCTATATCGCCGAGGATCTCAGCGACATTCTCCTCTGTTACAAGCTCGGAGTCGACCCACTTGATCTCAACCTCTGCCTTGTTGGCAACGCCGGCATGCTTCAATGCCTCAACTACTGAGATATAGGCATCGTGAAGTGATACGTACTTTCCGACCAGAGCAACTCTTACATTCTTCTCAGGATGCTTCCATGCATCTATCATGCTTGTCCACTCGAGCCATGCGTGTTCTGCAGGTGGAGGACATTCCATATCCAGGCACTCACATACTACATCGGCAAGGTGCTCCTTCTCCATGGCAAGTGGAACCTCATACAGAACATCCACGTCAAGATTCTGTATAACGTTTCTGCTCGGCACGTTACAGAACAGTGCGATCTTATCCTTGATGCCCTGATCAAGAGGAAGATCGGAACGACATACGAGGATATCGGGCTGAATACCCATTCCCTGAAGATTCTTAACGCTCGCCTGGGTAGGCTTGGTCTTGATCTCACCTGAAGCCTTCAGATAAGGGATAAGAGTTACATGGATCATGATGCAGTTCTTAGGACCAACCTCATGCTGGAACTGTCTGATAGCCTCAAGGAATGGCTGGCTTTCGATATCTCCAACGGTTCCGCCGATCTCGATTATCGCTACCTCAGTATCCTTTGCATCGGGATTTCTGTAGAATCTGTCTTTTATCTCATTGGTGATATGTGGCACTACCTGTACTGTGTGTCCTCCGAAATCACCATGGCGCTCCTTCTGAAGGATGCTCCAGTATACCTTTCCGGTTGTTACATTAGAATTCTTGTTGAGACTTTCGTCTATAAAACGCTCATAGTGACCGAGATCCAGATCTGTTTCGGCGCCGTCGTCAGTGACAAAAACTTCGCCGTGCTGGATAGGGTTCATTGTTCCCGGATCAATATTGATATAAGGGTCGAACTTCTGGCTTGTGACTTTATATCCTCTCATCTTGAGAAGACGTCCAAGAGAAGCAGCAGTAATACCCTTACCGAGTCCAGATACAACACCACCAGTGACAAACACATACTTGACTGCCATAATTATATCCTCCATTAATACTTCAAAAAACTACATTAACATATTATAAGCAAGCCATATCTAAAAGTCAATTGAGAAAAACAAGCTAAAAACAAATTAAACTTGGCAAAATAATGCTCTGGCTGTTGAAATGAACGTTTTAGGGTCAGATGACATGAAATAATGAAGCACATTGATGCGTGAAGGCTGTCGCACCTGTGCACGACATACATTATGTCGTTGCACTTGCGTGTATCGACATATACTAATATAATTATAAAAGAGTATGTAAATGTGGGGCGTGCGTCATGCTCACACATAACAAATACGGATTATAATGCATTTTCATGCTTGGGATTGGAATATACAGATTGATGAAAAAGATAACGTTTATACATATATCCGATGTGCTGCTCGGCGCGCTGCCTGACAGGGAGTGTGTATGGAGCGGCGAGAGGAAAAACGAAATATACATGACATTTGAGGCTGTGGTGGCACGTGCCGGGGAGCTTGACGTGGATTTTCTTCTGGTTGCAGGCAATCTGTTTGACCATCAGCCATCTGAGGAAGAGCTTGTATGGCTTGATGAGATATTTGGAAGCTTAAAGCATACAGTGGTCATATATGCTGCTGGATTTCAGGATAATCTGGGAAGTGATGCGCCGCTTCTTGACTATGGTTTCAAATCCCGTGTGTGTGTGATCGGAAGCCCTGGAATAAGACAGATTGGAGACAAACAGACTGGAGATATGGGGTACACAGCGGTCAGGGATGAGCAGGCGACCATGGCACTGGATCATATTCATTTTCCGGACAAGGACGTTGATATATACGGCGTGAGCTATTTTGACAGGAAGATGGATGCCAGGGTGGTGGATGATGCAGAACCGCAGGATGAAGCGGTATGTAATGTGCTGATCGCATGTGGGGGTGACCGGAGACGGATGCCGGTTGACTGGAACAGGCTGCGTGCCAGTGGATTTAATTACATTGCGTTTGGCGGCCGCCAGAAGTATCAGATGAAGATTCCGGGCAAGGCTTATTATTCTGGAAGTCCGGAGGCTGTGTCGAGAGAGTCAACAGGCGCACATGGATATATCTATGGGGAAATGTCTGACGGAGTGGTTTCGACTAAGTTTGTGCCTGCTGCGGTCAGAGAATATAAAAGAATTGATTATCCGGTGGATAACGATACAAGGGACGGTGCTCTGACGGAGGCCATTCTGGGTATCCTGGAGCTTGAGGGACGTGACAATATATATTCCATATGCCTGAACCGTATGACAGGCTGTGAGAAGAACTTTGATATATCATCCATGCTGAAGGATTACAGAATCCTGGCGGTGGAAGGTGAGAGATTTGAACGATCCGACTACAGTGAATACGCCAGAGCCAACAAAAATACAGAATTTGGCAGATTGCTCGATAAACTGAATGTTGCCGATCTTGAAATCAGAGACGGAATAAAACTTGCGGTCGACATGATGATAGAGGTGTCGGGGCTGTATGCAAGATCGGGCAGAAAAATGGGCAGGGAGCTTTATCACGATACACTGAGACAGGTCAGACAGATACTCAGGATGAAATGTCAGACATACGAGGCGGACGCTGCGGTCAGGGAATATATGAGCCTGCGAAATGACTACGAGGTCAGCTCTGATGTTCTGGGTGAGCTTAACTCGGTATGGGCACAGGAGCGGAAAAGCGAACTTGAGATCACGACGCTCAGACGTCATCTGGAGGAGCTTCCTAAGGAGTACAGACGAAGTTGGATAAGGACTGGAGTAAGAACAGCACTTGTACCGCTCATGGTACTTGGAATATTGTCGATAGTTATAATGTATGCATTGGTCGCACGGGGTGATAATATTCTCCCGGACGGACGACTTGTGTATGCGATGCTCTTTGCTGTCGGAGCTGCGGGACTTGCATACTATATTGGATATGCGTTGTCAAAATACTGGGGACTCAGGAAGAAGAGTGGAAGAAAGAGATTGACAGCGGAGCTTGAGGAAAGCAGGGCGGAACTTGATAAGCTCTGTGCACAGCGGGATGAGATACACAGCCGCAGAACCGGGCTGCAAAGCCTTGACGGACGAAGAAGAGATATATACGAAAAACTCACACACCGGGAGAAGCTTCTTGATGAAAAGCTTCAGGAGATCCGGGTTATGAGATGTGCGATAGATGAACTGGATGGACTTTCATCATGACAGATGGGTCTGTTCAGCTTTTACTATGTGTTTTTCATTGTGAAATGTCATTATGGCAACAACCTGTATGGATCCAAGAATCAGGAGAAAACCGATCAGATCCATACGGGTGAACTGGGTTCCCAGAAAGATCCACGTCAGCAGGGCACTTGACACGGGCTCGACTGTGACAAAAAGACTCGCCTTCACGCTTCCGAGGATGCTGATGCCGAGACCGTATATTGTAAATGGGATGAGGGAGCCCACAATGGCTACCGCAAGTGAGGCTGCAATTATCCTTCCATCCATGTGAGGCAGTGAGAATGTTTTCGTGACCAGCGCAAGGAAAATGGAGGCTATGAGTGATGACCAGCCTATGATATTTACCAGACCATATTCATTGTAGAGCTTCTGAGGATAAAGGCAGTATATAGTGAAACATACCGCTGAGGTGAGTCCCCATATGAGCGCCGGCCTGGATATGGCAAGGGAATTCAGGCTGCCGTGTGTGGCGATCAGAAAGATACCTGCAAATGCACATACGACTGAGGCGGCTTCATATATATGAGGTCTCTTGTGCATGAATATTGTTGTGTACAACAGCAGCATGATTATGTATGTGAACTGGATCACTGTGCCGGTTGCGGCGTTGGAATGTTCGATGGAAGCGAAGTATGTGAACTGCACGCCCATGACACCTGAGAGTGCAAAGAACAGCATAGATATGACACTTTTAGGCTTTGACCATATGGTCAAAGCCCTTTTATCTCCCTTTACGGCGGCGATGACAAGCAGTACGACACCGGATATAAACTGTCTGATTATGGAAAGCTGTGTGGCATTTACATCTGACGACTGGAACACGTATTGTCCAAGGACTCCGCTTATGCCCCACATGATTCCGCATGACAGAACCAGTATGATTCCGAATCTCTGTGAGTGGTTGATCTGTTTTTCTGACATAACACCGCCTCTTCTCTTGTTAAAAGTGACATCATTTTACCACCGATATTTCTAATTTTCAATTATTCTTTAAACAAGGTGCCTTGGTGTCAAATGAAGGGTTGAATGCATAGAAATTCTTGTGATCGAGGGTATCTTTTACAGCCTCAAGGCATTCGCCAAATCTCTGGAAGTGCACGACCTCCCTCTCGCGCAGGAATTTGATAGGCTCATATACGTCCGGGTGATCCTTGCACAGTCTGAGAATGTTGTCGTAGGTCGACCTGGCTTTCTGCTCAGCGGCCATATCCTCAAAAAGATCTGTTATCGCGTCGCCCTTGCACTGGAATTCGCAGGCGTTAAATGGAATTCCTCCTGCCGCCTGGGGCCAGATGCCGATGGTGTGGTCGATATAATATTTGTCAAAGCCCGATGCCTTGATCTCCTCGATGCTCAGATCCCTTGTGAGCTGGTAAATGATGGTCGCAACCATCTCGAGATGGGCAAGTTCCTCGGTTCCGATGTCGGTCAGAGCCGCCTTGACCTTCTTGTCAGGCATGGAATATCTCTGCGACAGGTATCTCATCGAGGCACTCATTTCACCGTCCGGACCGCCGTATTGACTGATTATGTCCTGAGCCAGCTTTGCGTTGGTTTCCTTTATATTTATAGGAAATTGTAATCTTTTCTCATAAACCCACATTAGCAGTTACACTCTCCTTCCCATGGCCAAGGGTCATTGACCCAGTTGAAATAGTTGTTGTCAGTGACCTGATATTTGTTCAGCGGCCCATACATGTTCACGTAATCATTTATAGCCTGGGTGCGCATGCTCTGATAGTTGTCATAGCTCGAAAGTGCCTTGGTGCAGTCGGGATGAAGGTCGAGATAGAGCGCAATATCGTCAAGTGCAAAAGAGACCTCTGTGATAAAGCGCAGAAGCTGTTTTTTGTTCATTTTATTCATGGCTATTTCCCCCTTACCCCGCAGAATATCAGATTGAGATCCTTGAACATGGTGCCCTCCATCAGTCCGCATTTTGCATCGTACAGATTTTCAAAGAACTGTTCAGGGATATAAGCCATTCCGAGCGGCCTGTCGGTTCTCACCGAAGTGGCAGTGCCGGAGTCACAGGAGCGTGGCTTGGAGCCGGATGAGGCGGTGTATTTAACAGAGGTTCCCTGGTTATAGTAGCATCGATTCTGGCCGTTACGGCAGCAGTTTCTGTTTTGTTCCACTATAAAAGCCTCCATACATAAGTTTTCTCTGTATAAACTATGCTGGAGGCTTAAATATGTTACTGTATTTTGTCGTGTGTTAAATACCCTTCATGGAGAGCTGTATGCGTTTCTTGGCGAGGTCTATGCCGATGACCTTTACCTGGACAATGTCGCCGACGCTCACCACGTCAAGAGGGTGCTTTATGAATTTGTCGGACATCTCTGAGATGTGGACAAGTCCGTCCTGATGAACACCTATATCCACAAATGCACCGAAGTCGATCACGTTTCTGACGGTTCCCTTGAGTATCATTCCCTCTGTCAGATCCTTCATCTCAAGGACATCTCCTCTGAGGATCGGCTTTGGCATCTCGTCACGGGGATCACGGGCAGGCTTTTCAAGCTCCTTTATGATGTCGTTGAGAGTTATCGTTCCTGTTCCCAGCTCCTCAGCTAGCTTTTTGATGTTGCCGGCGGCTTTTGAAAGATCCTTGAGCCTGCCGGATGCAATGTCATCGGTTGTGTAGCCGATGTGGCTCAGCAGGGCAGTGGCTATATCGTAACTCTCAGGATGTACAGATGTGGCATCCAGAGGATTTGAGCCGCCGCTTATCCTCATGAAACCTGCGCACTGTTCAAATGCCTTAGGTCCGAGCTTGGCAACCTTGAGGAGTTCCTTTCTGGTTTTGAAGCGTCCATTTGCCTCTCTGTAATCCACGATATTCTTGGCCAGCGTCTTGTTTATTCCGGAAATGTGCTCCATAAGTGGGGCAGAAGCGGTATTGAGGTCGACGCCGACTTTATTTACAGAATCCTCAACAACTGCGTCCAGGGCTTCTGTCAGCTTCTTCTGGTTCATATCGTGCTGATACTGACCGACTCCGATAGCCTTTGGATCGATCTTGACCAGCTCTGCCAGAGGATCCTGTACTCTCCTGGCGATGGAAGCCGCACTTCTCTGACCAACATCAAAATGAGGGAATTCCTCGGTTGCAAGCTTGCTGGCGGAGTAGACAGAAGCTCCTGCCTCGTTGGTTATCACGTACTGTACAGGTGTGTCAAGTTCACTGATGAGCTCGGCGATCACCATCTCTGACTCTCTGGATGCCGTACCATTTCCCACGGATATGAGAGTTATGCCGTACTTCTTTATTAGAGCATTCACAGTATTTTTAGCCTCTGCAACCTTCTTCTGAGGTGCCGTTGGGAATATGACAACGGTGTCGAGAACCTTTCCGGTCGGATCCACAACTGCGAGCTTACAGCCGGTTCTGAACGCCGGATCCCAGCCGAGCACGGTCTGCCCTGCGATAGGAGGCTGCATGAGGAGCTGCTGCAGATTCGATGCAAATACCTTGATGGCACCGTCCTCAGCGGTCTCTGTGAGGGCGTTTCTGATCTCCCTCTCGATGGCAGGGGCTATGAGCCTGTCGTAGCTGTCTGCGATCGCGTCTGAAAGTATCTGTTCGGTCTCAGGATTGTCTCTGACGATGATCTGTTTTTTCAGATATGATATTATGTCGTTGACCGGTGCCTCGATCTTTACTGTGATGAACTTTTCCTTTTCACCGCGGTTAACGGCGAGGGTTCTGTATCCGGTCATCTTGGATACAGGGGTGGAGAAGTCGTAGTACATCTCGTATACGGATTCAGCCTCCGGGTCCTTTGCTGTTGTTCTCAGCACACCGTGTCTGGTGGTGAGGTCTCTTATGTGAGTCCTGTAATCGGCGGTGTCAGATATATTTTCAGCGATTATGTCCATTGCGCCTGCGATGGCTTCGCTTGTGTCTGCAACGCCCTTCTCCTCAGACACATAAGCTTCAGCTTCCTTGACTATCGGAGTTCTGGTCATCTGCAGCATGATGATGTTTGCAAGCCCCTCCAGCCCTTTGTCCTTGGCGATGGTTGCCCTTGTCTTTCGCTTAGGCCTGTATGGTCTGTAGAGATCGTCGACCAGAACCATGGTCTCGGCCTTCTCAATGTCCGCCCTGAGCTGATCTGTAAGTTTTCCCTGCTCCTCTATACTTGCGATGACCTGAGCCTTTTTGTCCTCGAGATTTCTAAGGTATACAAGTCTTTCGTGAAGAAGACGAAGCTGTTCGTCGTTGAGGGAGCCGGTGGCTTCCTTTCTATATCTGGCGATGAATGGAATTGTGTTGCCATCATCGATGAGTTTTACCGCTGCTTCAACCTGGCTGTCGCGACAGCCTATCTCCTGAGCAATTTTCTTGATTATGTTCATGTATATACTCCTTTTGTAAAGTGTGATGTGCAAAGTAAAAAATATTTCATTGTAAATGTAAAATTTAATAGAAGCACATTTGTTAAGTATATAAAAAATGGATAGATTATTCAAGGCTGCTATGTTATACTTTGTGTAGTTTGGGATGTACTGAAAGGGATAAGAAGATGGCTGACATGACACTGGGAAAAGGCGTTGATGATATGGTTGGACCGGATGTACAGGTTTCAGAACGCATACAGCAGGCTATGGATATGGCAAAAGCATTTCATGAAGGGCAGATGCGCCGGGGAAATGGCGGTATGAAGCCTTATTATGATGAGCATATACTTGGCGTATACAATATCCTGAGAGAAGAGTGCGGGATAACCGACGAGGATATCCTCATAACTGCACTCCTTCACGACACGGTTGAAGATACAGAATGTACACTTGACGATATAGAGAGTGCATTTGGCGCGGACATACGCGAACAGGTAAGACTTCTGACTAGGATACAGGGGGAACCGTTTTCCGTATATGCCAGGAGGTTATTTTCCCAGGGTTCGTACCAGACGGTGATCGTGAAGCTTGCGGACAGGCTTCACAATCTCAGAACGATAGTTTACATGCCTGATGTGAGGTGGATACAGAAGAAGATAAAGCAGTCGTATACAGACATTCTCAATCCCCTTCCCGAGGCTATGCGGAGAATAGACGGAAGATATAATGAACAGATATATATGCTCGCAGATAAGATAGAAGAGCAGATACTGGAAGTGCAGAGAGCACTGAACCTGAAACATTCATGATAGGTTGTATCATGGATGAAGCCGGGACAGTGCTCTTTGTTTTTATTATACTGTCTAATAGAAAATTTTTGTCTCGTCGATGATCGTATATACGTTGTCTGAGTAGTCAAGCATTATCACGTTGCAGTTCTGCTGCAGCCCGCCTGACCAGAACTCCTCGAGCGGATGCTTTTTTACATGCATCATCATTGCTTTGTTTATCGCACCGTGGGCAACGATCATGATCCTTGAATATTTTGAGGAGAGTGGCTCCACATACTCAGTCATGAATCTGGCCGCCCGCTGGCAGAGTTCCTCAAATGATTCACCGTTTCCAACCGGGTGATAGAGCTCAGGATGCTTGAAGAAATACTGAAAATCCTGACCTCCGTCTGCCAGAAGTTCTGACATATTCTGCCCTTCCCAGTCACCAAAGCACATTTCCTTTATGAGGTCATTCTTCACAATTGGAATGTCCCTGCCGCCGACAATGAGGCTGGCTGTCTCGTAAGCCCTCTTAAGCGGACTGGAAAACACCATATCAAAGTGTGTGTCTCTCAGATTTTCTCCTGTGATCCTGGCGAGCTCTCGTCCTTTGTCGCTGAGCTCAATGTCAGTCCGGCCCTGAAGCAGCTTCTTTTTATTCCATACGGTTTCACCGTGTCTTACAATATAAATCTCCATGTGTACAGTCCTCCAAAATCAAATGTCCTCGATCTGCCAGTCGATAGGCTCGACTCCGTTTGCAACCAGGAAATCGTTGGTCTTGCTGAACGGCTTGCTTCCCCAGAAGCCCCTGTATACAGACAGTGGACTTGGGTGTGCGGACTTCAGGATCAGGTGGTGTGGGTTGTTCAGGAATGCGGCCTTCTTCTGGGCGTATGCACCCCACAGGATGAACACGATAGGTCTGTCCTGCTCGTTCAGGATCCTGATCGCTGCATCGGTAAAATGTTCCCAGCCCTTTCCCTGATGGGAACCGGCTCTGTGAGCCTGAACGGTCAGCACGGCATTGAGCATGAGGACTCCCTGGTCGGCCCACTTCTCAAGATATCCGTTATTGGGGATCTTACATCCCAGATCATCGTGAAGCTCCTGATATATGTTGACGAGCGATGGTGGTATGGTGACACCTGGTTTCACACTGAAACTCAGACCGTGTGCCTGCCCTGGCTCATGATATGGATCCTGACCGATTATCACACATTTTACATGGGATAACGGCGTTGTGTGAAATGCGTTGAATATATCATCGGCTGGTGGGTAGACAGTTTCCGTTGCGTATGCCTGTCCCACAAAATCAAACAGCTTTTTATAGTAAGGTTTCTTATATTCAGGCTTAAGATATTCAGCCCAGTCATTTGTTATTGCTGGCATATTGATACTCCTTTTTGTATACAAATATAATGATCCGAAACACAGTTATTTTATCACGGGCGGGGTGCAAAGTAAAATAAACTAATTCAAGTTTTAAGTTGTAAGAAGCAATATCACATGATATACTTACTATATCTGAGAATTGATAAAGACTTATAGAAAGGAGCATATGAGTATGGAGAAAGCATATAAGACTATGAAGCAGGTTGGAGCACTCAACATAGCACTTGGGGTTATAACGATAGTTACTGGTCTTGTAGTGGGTATACTGATGCTTACAGCAGGCGGAAGATCTCTCAAGAACAAGAGATTTATTGTCTGGTAGAACTGTTAATATATATAGGATTATAGCTAAAAGGGGTTGACATCTGACACTTGTATGTGTTAGAGTCAGCCTAGATAATGCGATGAAGAGGAGCAGTAGAATTCTGGAGATGTTCAGAGAACCGCCGGTTGGTGTGAGGCGGTGATCGATAGGGTTTGAACTCGCCTTGGAGCAGCCCGCTGAATGGCACGTCAGATGATCGTGTGAAGTAGGAAGGGACGGAGCCTGACCGTTACAGCAGGAGGGTATAAGACGGCGGTAAGTATATCGTTCATCTGTATCTGCGATGAGAGCATACATTATTGTATGAAATAGAGTGGTACCGCGTAACTTACGTCTCTATAGTGATTAGGAGATGTGAGTTTTTTTTTGCTTAAGTAGGAGGTTATATCAATGAAGAATTATCAGAATTACAAGCGTGGCTATTACATGCCGCCGGTACAGTGCACAGACTGGGTAAACAAGGAGTATATTGACAAAGCACCTATCTGGTGCAGCGTGGATCTGAGAGACGGTAATCAGGCCCTGATCGTACCTATGAGCCTTGATGAGAAGCTGGAATTTTTCAAGGAGCTTGTCAGGATCGGTTTCAAGGAGATAGAGATCGGATTTCCTGCAGCGTCCGAGACTGAGTACGAGTTCTGCCGAACACTTATAGAGCAGGATCTCATACCTGATGATGTCACGATACAGGTACTTACACAGGCAAGACCACATATCATAGAGAAGACATTTAAGGCTATAGAGGGTGCAAAGAACGTGATCGTACATCTGTACAATTCAACATCATTTGCCCAGAGACAGCAGGTGTTCAGAAAGTCAAAGGAAGAGATACTTAAGATAGCAGTGGATGGAGCAGAGCTGCTCAACAAGATGGCTGATGAGTACGGCGTTCCATATCGTTTTGAGTATTCACCGGAGAGCTTCACCGGAACAGAGGTTGACTATGCACTTGAGGTCTGCAACGCAGTTATCGATGTATGGAAGCCGACACCGGACAGAAAGGTTATAATCAACCTCCCTGCAACAGTCGAGATGTCACTTCCGCATGTTTACGCAAGCCAGATAGAGTATATGAGCAAGAACCTCCACGACAGGGAGAATATTATCCTGTCACTTCATCCTCATAATGACAGAGGCTGTGGAGTGGCAGATGCAGAGCTTGGTATCCTTGCCGGCGCAGACAGAATAGAGGGAACATTATTTGGAAATGGTGAGAGAACAGGAAATGTGGACGTGATCACACTCTGCATGAACATGTTCACCCATGGAGTTGACCCTGAGATAGATCTCAGCGATATACCATCGCTCACAGAGATGTATGAGAGAGTTACAGGAATGAAGGTTTACGAGCGTTCACCATATACAGGAAAGCTTGTATTTGCCGCATTCTCAGGCTCACATCAGGATGCCATTGCCAAGGGAATGAAGTTCAGAAAAGAGCAAGGTGACGGAATGTGGACCTGTCCATATCTGCCGCTTAACCCTGAGGATATCGGAAGAAAGTATGATGGCGATGTTATTAGAATAAACAGCCAGTCAGGAAAGGGTGGAATTGGATTCATCCTCCAGACAAAGTACGGCTTTGACCTTCCTGCAAAGTTCAGAGAGGATCTGGGCTACACAGTAAAGGATGTGTCAGATAAGGAGCACAAGGAGCTCAGTCCAAAGGAAGTATTGGATATATTCCAGAATACATATGTCAATATAGATGGCCCTATCAAGATGCTTGAGAATCACTTCGTACAGGGAGATGGAATATCCACAGAGATAACTATTCTGAAGAA
The DNA here is from genome assembly GCF_025567285.1 of Coprococcus aceti. NCBI lineage: Bacteria > Bacillati > Bacillota > Clostridia > Lachnospirales > Lachnospiraceae > Coprococcus > Coprococcus aceti. Next base: position 6,692 of record NZ_JAOQJT010000010.1, on the reverse strand, counting down.
CGGTGTGAAGAAGGTTTACCACGGCAAGGGAAATGGACGTCTGGATGCCGTGAGCAACGCTATAAAGAAGCACTTTGACATACAGTTCAAGGTCGTATGCTACGAGGAGCATTCACTCCAGACTGGCTCAAACTCACAGGCAGTTGCCTATGTCGGAGTCGAGACTGTCGATGGTAAGGTTACATGGGGCGCAGGAATAAAGAACGATATCATAGACGCATCTGTACATGCACTCGTGAGCGCCGTCAACAGAACGGGAGATCTCAATTAGATATTAAATTAGGGATTAAGATATATTGAATTACATTAAAATACCCGGATGTGCAGGCGAAATGCTTACATATCCGGGTGTTTTTTATGATTCGCTGGTCTTAAGTTTCTTATAGCAGTAACCGATGATATCCTTTCGTGTAACTATGCCGATGAACTTGTTCTGATCGTCAACCACCGGAACAAAATTCTGGACCATGGCTCTGGCTATGAGATCCTCCATGTTGGAACTGATGGATACGGAGGCGTACTCGAATTTCTTTGGAATATCATTAAGGAAGATGCTCTCTGCGGTTTTGAGCGCGTTCATCGAATTGCGCTTGCAGTACCAGAGAATGTCGCCCTCCGTTATGGTGCCGACATATTCACCGGTGTTGGATAGTATCGGTATTGCAGAATATCTGTGTATCTCCATCTTCTCAAGTATCTGTCTGAGTGAAAAACTGTCCTCAATATATGCTACATCGCTCTTAGGTGTAAGAAAAAATAAAATGTTCATGCCTCTTCTCCTTGTCATATATAATTTGTAATTTTACAGCCCCATTCTGTAAATGATAAATACCATAAATATTGCTTATCGCCCATATGTAATAATTATAAAATATAATCAGTATGAGTTCAATTAAATTACTGTGAAATAATAGTGACCGGGTGCATGATAAGAAAGTATTTTCAGAATATAATCCGAAATGTGTCAGATGTGTCAGAAATTGCAAAATTATGTTGTTAATTAGTAGGCGATTTGATATTATAAACTTGATATGCACTATTATAAGAGACATAAGGAGGACTGTATGGGATCGGAGAATGTTTTCCAGGAGAATCAGGAATATCTTATAAAGGCAAGGGAGCTGGTGGTGGCTATCGATGATGTGCAGGACAACCTTGAACAGGTGAGAACGGCACAGAGAAAGACCAGCAGGAGTATCTCACAGGAGGAAAAGGGCCTTTCTGATGAGATCAGTTCAACCTTGAAAAACAGAAAGAATGAGATAGAGGATGGATACGACCAGCAGCTTTCGGCGAACGGAGCCAAGATAAGGCAGCTTCAGTCAAAAAAAGATAAGAAGAAGACGGAGCGTATGGGCAACCGAATAGAGAGCGAGACGGCCTCCCTCAACGAGAGCAACAGACAGCTCAGACTCAAGGCAAAGGAGCTGTTTAAGCAGAACAATGTATCGGGCTTCTGCAATACGGGCTTTTTCTACTGTATGTTCGCTCCGTGCGGAGCAGGCGACGTGTTTAAGCTTATACTGCTTATACTCCTGTTCTGCGGATGTATACCGGCGATTGTATGCGTGGCGCTTTCATACACCATATACCAGACCGGAGTTCACACTTTGACGTATGTGGTGATCAGTCAGGCGATTGTCATAGCAGAATTTATCATATATTTCATAGTGTTCAATCTTGCCAAGGTAAAGAATCTTGAGATCGTCAATGAGGGCAGGCGGATAAGAAACAAGGTCCGCGCCAACAACAAGCAGATAAGGATCATCAGAAACTCGATAACAAGAGACAAGGATGAGAGTGTATATAATCTTGGCAAATATGATGAAAAGCTCAGCGAGCTTGAGGCGGAGCGCGAGGATATAAGCAATCGCAAGCTTGAGGCGATAAAAGTATTTGAGAATGATACAAAACAGGTTATAACTGATGAGATAACAGGAAGACGGCAGCCGAAGATCGACGCACTTAAGGCGGATCTGAAGCAGCTCGAGGAAAAGATCAATGCCATGGAGTCACAGCTTGCTGATATGCAGAGCCATCTGACTGACAGCTATGTCACATTCCTTGGCAAAGATCTGCTCACAGAAGAGAAACTCTCTGATCTTATATCGATCATGGAGGAGGGCACGGCAAGCACAGTGTCAGGCGCCATAGAGGTTTATAAGGGAGAGAGCTAGTCAGTGTGTCGATGATGACAGTATGGCGTCAGAGATGAAGCGTGCCATATTGCTGACGGTATACAGCCTGGTGCTCTGAAGAAGACTCATACCTGGCTTTCCAGACAGATTTACAATCCCGGTGATGGAGATATCTCCTATCGCCGGGAGTTTTTTATTTACACCGATTCCGGGGTACAGGGGGGCGTTAGAGAGCGTGATCATACCTACATCTGAAGGACGTCCAAGGGATGCGTCGACGGCGATGATGGCGGGGGAGACAAAATGGTCGTATATATGGTGTATGGTATCGCGCAGATTGAGGGCGTGGACCGGAGCTTTTAACGTTCCGTATACTTTGAAAGGACAGTTGTGCTCTGTCAGAAAGCTGCCTGTCAGAGGGCCGAGAGCATCACCGGTAGCGCGGTCGGTTCCTATGCATAAAACCACGGTGCTGTCAGAAGGTTGCCCGCTGTCTGCCAGAAAATCCGATATTCTGGTTGAAAGCGCACGGCAGGCAAGAATGTCATTTGGATTAAAATATTCTGTTTGTCGCTGCTTCTTTTTTATCATATCAATACCCTGCCTGTGTTTTATAGTATAGAGTATTTCCAAGATTATCAAAGTTTACACAATAGATTCATAAAGCGCTCATTTACGTGATCCTGTAGATATAGGTCGTAATAGGCTGGAATATAGGGCGCAGTTACACACATCAAATGACATGATTTCCTAAAAAAGCGTCTTGTCAACATGGTATTATTCATGCATCGTTGGCGGAGCTGTAAGGGCTGATGCTTAAGAGTATAGGAGGTCGGGTGAATGATAGAGATAGTATATGATGAAGCAAATGAGATGATGAGGTCAAGCGACAGGGTGAAATATGAGCTGCCCAAGAATATACGACAGGTGGGAAATGCCCCGGGAAATTACAAGATATATGTAGAAGACTATGTCATGACATATCTGAGGAGAATTGCATCGCCGGGCAATATGAACTGCCGTGGAGCCATACTTCTCGGAAAAGTATATGATGAAAATGGCACAAAGGTGATATTTGTCAGCGGCGCAGTGGATGCACAGAATCTTGAATTTGACATATCCATGATAAAATTTGGTGACAGCGAGTGGAGCGGGATATATGCGGAGATAAACAAATACTTCGATGACCTGTCAATCGTGGGATGGTTCCTGTCCAGAATGGGTTTCTCTGCAGAGATAAACGATCAGATGAAAAGGCTGCACCGCGATAATTTCCCGGGTGAGGGAAAGATCCTGTTCCTTATGGATGCACTGGAGTGTGAGGAGGCATTTTATTATTACGATCACGGGACCCTTATGAGGGAAAAGGGATACTATATATATTATGTGAGAAATGAGAAAATGCAGAACTACATAATCAGCAGAAAGCGTGAGACTGCGGAATCTGCGACAGACAGTGTGGTAATAAAGGATAAGACGGTCGTTGAAAACTTCAGAGAGAGGGGGAAACAGACGGAGAACCGGAAGAAGAGGAGCTGGGGTACAACCGCGGCGTGCTTTGTTGCGGTATGTGCGGTGTCATTTGGAGCATTGTGGTACATATCCCCGGATACAGTGGGGCAGATAACGGACAGGCTGACAAAGGCAAAACACTCCGGTGAGGTTCAGGTGTTCATGAACAGTGCAGACACCATGGCCGGTGCTGAGGAAACAGTGGGAGGAGCTGCATCCGGAGATGCCTATACACAAAAAAATACGCCGGGATCACAGAACACGGAGGCAACTCAGAATGCGGAAGGTGTGCAGGATACAGAGATGGCACAGAAAGCAAATGGATCGCAGGATATATCAGCGGCGCAAGGAGCGGAGAATACAAGTGCTTCGGTGGAGGGAACTTCGGATGGCTCGGAATACACTTCGGACAGTGTTTCAGATGAAGCTGTAACATCAGAGATACCTTCTGTGCCGGAGGATACGGAGAGCATCTATGTGGTTGAACCGGGGGACACTCTTGTGAGTATATCGATAAAGATGTACGGAACGCAGGATGGCGCAGAGAGTATAGCGGCGGTAAATGGCCTGAAGATAGATGAACCTATATATGAGGGCCAGAAATTGGTTATTCCCTATACAGATTAAAAATGCTATAATTACCATGTTTTTTTATAGTGAATAAAGAACAGAAGGAATACGGATATGAAATTTTTAACAAAAAATAAAAAAACTGCGGATAAGGAAATTGCTGCGGGCAGAGACGATGAAAAACAGGAAGTTCAGAATCAGACAGAAGATGATATGGACGAGGAAAGCCTTGCAAATGGCAGGGATAATGTCATTGAAGTAAAACGTACCATGGGCAAAAAAGGCAAAATGCTCCTCGCTATCGCAGCAATTGTGGTTGTGCTAGGACTTGTCACTGCACTTTTGAGATATAATGCGATAAAGACATACACTCAGTATGATGTGGTGTCAGCGACGGAAACATCAGGTGACAATATAGCAGATTACACGGTATTTGCGGGAAATGTGCTGAAGGTGACCAAGGACGGTGCATCTTACATAGATGAAAAAGGCGTGACAAAGTGGGATGTGAGCTATGCGATGAAGATGCCACACGCAGAGGTGTGCGGAAACTACGCGATAGTTGCGGATATGAACGGTAAAGATGTGTATGTGTTTAATGTTGACGGCGAAGTCAGCCGTCAGACTCTCGCTTACGACATCTCAAATGTTGATATTGCAGAGCAGGGAGTGTACACCCTTGTACTTGTGGGAGAAGACTGCAATTATATCAATGGATACGATAAGGACAGCAACACGATCTATGAGCTCAAGACCACGATAGATAAAAGTGGATACCCTATGGATATAGACATATCGAACGATGGACAGAAGCTGGTCACAAGTTATATGAAGATACAGGGCACAAAGGTACAGTCTGTGATAGCCATGTACAATTTTAGCTCGGTTGGACAGAATGAGAATGCTGATCGTATGATGGGAAGCTATACAGTGGATGATGCACTGTATCCTATCGTGAAATTTACAGATAATGACAATATTGCATGCTTTGGTAATAAAGATATAAGAACATACACTATGACGGAGAAACCGGAGGAGAGAGCTGTTATAGATCTCGGATCCAGGGAGATGCAGGGCGTATTCTATAATTCTTCCTGCGTGGGTTATATTGCTGTCTCGGATTCTGCCTCAAAGGCGAAATACAAAATATATATATATGACAACAAGGGTGCGCTGAAGGCTGAAGTGGACTACGACAATGCATTTGACAAAATATATGCAACTGAAGAGGAGATAATAGTCACGGGAGATATGGACTGCAGTATAATCAGGTTTAATGGAAGTATGAAATTTAATTATTCATTCACCAAGAATCTTGTAAATGTTGTGCCGGACTCAAACGAGGAGGAGTATGTGGTCATATTTGAAAATGAGACGCAGACTATTGCCCTCAAGGGCATGTAAGAGAAAGGAGAAGCGCATATGAATCTGATGTTGCTTGCGTCTGTGGCGGTTATTCTTCTGTGCGCCCTTATCGGATACAGGAGAGGTCTCATCAAAAGTGCGGTAAGTGCAGTGGGCATAGTAGGAGCGGTGATCCTGACAAATGTGCTGAATCCGTATGTAAACCAGTTCCTCTGTCAGCATACACCACTCAGAGACACCGTGAGGCAGAAGGTGGAGCAGAGCATAGGAGTGGAAGATATCAGTGAAAGTGTATCTGTCTATGAGAAAGAAGATTATCTAGAACATACAGAACTGCCGGAGATCGTGAAGAACTACATACGCAGTAACGGCGGAGACAAGATAAATGGAAAGGCGATCGGAGACTATGTGGCATATGTTGTGGATTATCTCACAGATATGGTAATGAACGGACTGTCTTATCTGTTAACCATATTTGTGGTGCTACTGCTCGTGCTGATAGCTCTTGCGTTATCGCATGTTCTGTCGGGTATCCCCGTGGTCGGTGGACTGGACAAAGCAGGAGGACTTGCTTTTGGCGTTGCACAGGCTGTGTTGTGTATATGGATCGCAATGGTTCTCATAACGTTTTTGTCGGCATTCTCAGTGGCTTCGCAGATGCTGGAAATGGTACACGATAGCAAGGCTCTCACATATCTGTACGATAAAAACATTTTTTTGAAAATAGTTATTGACATATTGGGAGATATTTAGTATAGTTTCACTTGCTGGTTGTGACCGGCACAAGTTAACATCGATTTTATTCTTCTGTCACTGGAATATGATGACAAAGAAAATGAAAAAAGTTGTTGACATACACACTTCGGTGTGGTAATATTTAGAAGTTGTCGCCGAAGAGGTCGGACATCAGCAACCGAAAAGGTCTTGAAAAAAAGATAAAAAAGTTGTTGACAAAGAACTTCAGATGTGATAGCATATAGAAGTTGTCGCTGAGAGGCGAAAACATAAAGAACCTTGAAAAATTAACAACATGACAACCCTGAAATTCCAAACAAGAATTTCAAGAACGTCGGATCAGAGATGATATCAAAGATCCAACAAACCAAT